>JBHHZW010000052.1:0-9822 GCA_046758305.1 Bacteroidota bacterium
TTTGGTCATGATAGGCATAGCGAGGTGGGTGTGCTCCTTTGTGAAATGGTTATTGTGAAAAAATACCACTTAAAATATATCGGAAAGTCCTTTGAAAAGCAACGTTTGTTGTTGACTTTTGGAAGAGCTTGGATTATATTTTGATTCTTGTGAAGTGTAGCTCTCTCTGGCGCCCGTCAGGTTGTCAACTCCCAACGGAGGTTTGTACGTGAGAAAAAATCGAGGGAAGATCATCCTCATCGCGGCGACCGTGCTGCTCTCCCTGTACTTTCTTTACCCTACCTACGAGGACTACCAGCTGACGAAACAATTGAAGGCGCTTCCGTCTGAAGACAGCCTCAAGTTCCTCGAAGAGCGTCGAGACGAAATCCGCGAGGCGAGGGAAAAGCGGCTCAAGCTCGGTCTGGACTTACAAGGTGGAATGCGAGTCGTCCTGGAGGTGAGCGTCCTCAAACTCCTCGACGACTTAGGGGGAACCAGAAGAGACGAAACGTTTAACCAGGTCATTGCGCAGGTTCGAACCGAAGCTCAGACCTCGGACGAACCGCTCCTTTCAATTTTCCGACGGAAGTTTGAAGAGCAAGCGATCCGGCTGAGTCGCTACTACGGAAGCATCCGCGACAGTGACGATGATATTATTGATATGCTGGAGGAACAGAGCACGGATGCCATTGACCGCGCCATGGAAATCGTCCGCAATCGCGTCGACCAATACGGTGTCTCCGAGCCCACGATTCAGAAGCAAGGAAGACGGCGCATCATCGTCGAACTCCCCGGCGTCAGCAGAGAGGATGAGGTTCGTCGGTTACTTCAGGGTACAGCGCTGCTGGAGTTCAAGCTACTGAAGGATCCCGAAGTATTCGTCCGCGTCCTAGATACGATCGATAGCCATCTCGCTGCACAAGGGATAGGGGACACGATCGCCGCCGAGACTCAGAAAGACACCGCTGAACTTCCGCTCCCGAAGGAGCCGCAGATCGCAACCGATGAAGAGCAACTGGCGAAAGAACATCCATTCCTCTACCTCGTGCGACCAAACCAACAAGGAAAGTCAGAGGCGTACGTCGCTGAGGAAGATAAGGAAAAGACAAGACGTATTTTGCAGCGAGAGGAGATTCGGTCCCTGCTGCCGAACGACGTTGAGTTTCGCTGGTCTGCGAAGCATCAAATGTTCGAGCGAAAAAAATACTTCGTCCTCTACCTGGTGAAGAAAGATCCCGAGCTGACCGGTGGCGTCGTGGTCGATGCGCGAGCAACGATCGACCCAGACTACAATGTGCCTGTCGTGAACATGGAAATGAATGCTGAGGGCTCGCGCGATTGGGCTCGGATCACAGGAGCGAACGTCGGAAAGTATATTGCAATCATTCTCGACGGCGTGGTCTACATGGCGCCCGAAGTCAAGACGAAGATTACAGGTGGGAGGTCGCGCATCGAAGGACTGGAGAGTGTGGAGGAAGCTAAGCTGATTGAAATCGTGCTGAAAGCTGGCGCTCTCCCGGCCCCGGTCGAAATCATCGAGCAGAGAACCGTAGGACCGTCGCTTGGAGAGGACTCCATTCGCAAGGGAACTTGGGCCTCCGGGCTCGCATTCGGACTGACGGTACTCTTCATGGTGTTCTATTATAGGACAGCCGGCTCCATCGCCGACTTCGCACTGTTGTTCAATGTTTTGTTCATCCTTGGTGTTCTTTCAGCATTCCAGGGCACACTGACCCTCCCCGGCATCGCCGGCGTCATCCTGACGATCGGAATGGCTGTGGACGCAAATGTTCTTATCTACGAACGAGTGCGGGAGGAAGCAATGACGGGAAAGACCCTCCGGGCCGCGATCGACGGCGGGTACTCAAAGGCATTTTCAGCGATTTTCGACTCGAACGTGACGACCTTCTTTACCGGCGTCATCCTGTACCAGTTCGGCACTGGACCGGTGCAGGGATTCGCGCTGACTCTTATGATCGGTATCGTCGCAAGTCTATTCAGTGCCATCGTGATCACGCGAGTGATCTTCAACATTTTGACGGAACGAGGCGCTGCCAAAATCAATTTTGGATAGTTGTATCGTTACGATCTGACAGGAGAAGAAGCAGGAGAGCAAGTTCATGAGGCTGTTCGGAAAAACGAACATCGATTTCATGGGGAAGCGAAAGACGTGGTATGTCGTGTCCGCCACCGTGATAGCGATCGGTATTATGTCCGTTGTCTTCAAAGGCTTCCATTTCGGGATCGATTTCAAGGGCGGGACCGAGTTGGTAGTAGAGTTCGAACGGAGCGTCCCCATCGGTGAAGTGCGGGACGCCATGGAGCGCGCGGGCTTCGCCCGGGCTGAGATCAAGACATTCGGTGCCAGTAACCTCATCCTCATCCGGACGATCGAGCAGGCAGAGGGAGCTATTATCGCTGATCGGATTAAGACGGGTCTGTCAAATTATTTCTCGGGGATCCGCCAACGAGTCGTGAAAGAGGATAGGATCGGACCAAAAATCGGAGCTGAGCTACGACGCGACGCCGTCTATGCGGTGATCGCGGCCCTCATCCTCATATTGGGATACATCGGTCTCAGATTCAAGTTCGTCTACGGCATGGGGGCTGTCGCGGCAACGTTCCACGATGTTCTGGTCACCCTCGGAATGATCTCAATTCTCGATGGTATCTCGCCTTTCCTGAACCTGGAGATCGACCAGAACATGATCGCGGCGTTCCTCACGCTCGTCGGGCTGTCCGTCAACGACACGGTGGTCATCTTCGACCGCATCCGAGAGAATCTCAAAATCTATCGCAGCCTGACCCTGCTCGAAGTGATTAACCGAAGCCTCAACGACACATTGAGCCGGACGATCATTACCTCCGGTACGGTCTTCGTCGTTCTAGCCATCCTGTTCCTCTTCGGCGGCGAAGTGAATCGTGGATTCGCGTTTGCCATGCTGGTGGGCGTCGTCACCGGTACTTACTCATCCATCTACATCGCCAGCGCGCTCGTGATCGAGTGGGCCTCACGCATCAAGAAATAATTGGACTCATCCGCCAATCCAGTCCCGAAGGGATCGTGTAACGACATCCCCGACTCTCATTAAGGAGGAGACCTATGAGGTTCAAATCGAAGAATGTCGACGGCGTCACGGTCATTGAGCTCAAGGGGAGTGTGATGGGCGGGCCGGACGCGACGACGCTCAACGAACAGCTGCACAAGCTGATCGAAGCAGGAAAGAAAAAGGTGGTGATCGATCTGAAGGAAGTGAAGTTCATGAACAGTTCCGGGTTGGGAATGCTAATCGGCGGACTGACGACGATGAAGAATGCCGGCGGCGAACTGAAGATCGCCAACGCCTCTCAGAAAATCGAGAGTCTCCTTGTCATCACGAAACTCATCACAGTGTTCGATCACTACGATTCCGTCAAGAAGGCCGTCGAGACCTTCAAGAGATAACGGACCTCCGTTGTCGGAGTCTCCGGTTCGTGGCGGAGGCTTGCGTTCCCTCCTCCTTCATGAGCAGAATGCACCAAAGGTGTCCTCGGAAGGAGCCCCCTTCGGGGAAGGTATCCTTCCCGAAGGGACACTTCGTGTCGGATCGGACCTTCGGGAACGGACCGAATAAGAGGAAACGACCAGCATGTCTGTTGAAGTCGTCGTTGGTGCACAGTGGGGCGATGAAGGGAAAGGGAAAGTCATCGACCTTCTGAGTGAGAACGTCGACATCGTCGCGCGTTACCAGGGAGGCGCCAACGCAGGTCATACGGTCATGGTCGGCGATACGGAAGTCGTGCTCCATCTCATCCCATCTGGAATTTTCCACCCCAATGTCGTCTGTGTGATCGGCAATGGTGTCGTTCTAGACCCCATCGCACTCCTCGAGGAGATTGAACAGCTGAAAGCTCTTGGGGTCGAGGTCAAGGGCCGACTTCTCATCAGTCACAACGCCCATCTCATCATGCCTTACCACAAACTACTGGACTCCATTCGCGATAAGGGTGAAAATAAGATCGGGACGACCGGAAAAGGAATTGGACCCGCGTACATAGACAAGTTCATGCGAATCGGGATCAAGATTGTCGATCTGCTCGACAGGAACATCCTCGCAGCGAAGCTCAAGCACAATATCGAAGAGAAGAATGAGATCTTGAGCAAGGTGTACGGTTCGGAACAGCTCAACGTCGACAAGATCGTGTATGAATATCAGGAGTTTGACAAGAAAATCGACGAGTACATCACAGACACAACCGTTTATCTCAACCAGGCAGTCCGTCAAGGAAAGAGGATTCTCGCCGAAGGCGCTCAGGGTGCTTTGCTCGACGTCGATCACGGAACATATCCCTTCGTCACCTCGTCGAACCCCACGAGTGGGGGAGCATGCACGGGGCTGGGCCTTCCACCCACCGCCATCACCGAGATCACCGGAGTTACGAAGGCCTACACGACTCGCGTTGGACACGGCCCCTTCCCAACCGAGCAGGCAAACGAGATCGGTGATCAACTGCGGGCCGTCGGCCACGAGTACGGCGCGACCACCGGCCGACCGCGTCGCTGTGGCTGGTTCGACGCGATGCTGCTCCGCTACTCCGTCATGTTGAACGGCATTGAACGGGTCGCTATCACGAAGCTCGACGTGCTAGACGATTTCGACGAAATTCAGGTGTGCATTGGGTATGAAACAAACGGAAAACTCTTCAAGGGTTTTCCGTCGGATGCGAGCACCCTCTCCAGGGTCAAGCCTATCTATGAGACCTTCAAAGGATGGAAGACAAAACTTTCCGACGTCAAGACCTACGCGCAGCTTCCCGAAGCGGCTCGCAAGTACGTCGACGTAATAGAACGTTTCAGCGGAGCCAAAGCGTCGATGATCTCGGTCGGGGCACGGCGTGAGCAAACGGTTGTAAGGAAATAACCTGCAGTACTCTTCGATGCCCACATTCTCTTCCGGCACGAGCGTCCGAACAATGCCTTCTACGACTCCCTTCCGGGCTTGAATGTCACCATCGCATTTCGTAATATCATTCCAGCCGACGTATCGCTGTGCAATGAACAGGATGCCCTACATCCGCAGCCCGAAGTCCGCGAACATTAAGATCGCGTTGCTCGTTATCGCGATCCTCATCGCGCTCGGCACTCTATACTACACTCAGCGCATCGTGAATGACTTGGTGGATCGCCAGCGTGAAATCGCTGACCTCTACGCAAAGTCGTTGGAGTACGTCGCTTCGGAAAAATCCCAAACGGGAGACCTGAGCTTTGTCTTTGACGAAATCATCCGCGCCATCGACTTCCCGATTATCGTCAGCGATCCGGCGAACAATCCCACTCCCGGATACCACAAGAATGTTCCCCTCGATTCCTCCTGGTCGGAACAGAAAACCATGAACCATCTCCGGATGCTCATCCGAGAAATGGACGAGAAAAATCCGCCGATACGAATAGCCATCGACGACACATTGGTGATCCAACACGTTCACTTCGGTGAAGCCGAACTCATTACTACCCTCCGATGGCTTCCGTACATCGAGATCGCGATCGCGGCGATGTTCGTCCTCATCGGCTACGTCGGTTTCAGCTATATCAAGCGGAGCGAGCAGAGCAACATCTGGGTAGGCATGGCGAAAGAGACTGCTCACCAGCTCGGCACGCCGCTTTCCAGCATCATGGGATGGATCGAAATTCTTCACATGCACGCCGACGGAAACCCCAGGCTGACCGAAACCGTCACGGAGATGGAAAACGACATCAGGCGCCTTGAGAAAATTACTTCGCGATTCTCGAAGATCGGCTCAAAACCAGAGCTTCTAGAGGAAAACCTCAACGAAGTGATCGAGCATGTCATCCAGTACTTCAGGAAACGAATCCCACGCACCGGCAAGGACATCGAACTCGTCATCGAAACCAAGACATCCTATACGGCAAGGATCAACCGTGAGCTCTTCGAGTGGGTGATCGAAAACCTCGTCAAGAATGCGCTCGATGCCATGGAGAACGGGACCGGAAGGATCTGCTTCACGCTCTCGCAAAAAGGGAATGCAATCTACGTGGACGTCACCGACACAGGAAAGGGAATCGACTTCACCCATAAGAAGGACGTCTTTCGCCCCGGGTTCAGCACGAAAAGGCGAGGGTGGGGACTTGGCCTGAGCCTCTCGAAACGCATCATCGAGAGTTATCACAGGGGCAAGTTGATCGTGAAGGAGAGCAAACCAGGGAAGGGAACGACATTCAGGATCAAGCTCGTTCGGTGAATCGTCCGCCTGGAGTGAGCGCACCGACCTTTAAAGCTTCTTCAACATATCGTTCATCGCCTGCCGCAGGTATTCGGTATCGAATGGCTTGGGAATGTAACCAGTTGCTCCCAGGTCTCGTGCGACCTTTTTGGCATCATAGTCGTCGACTGCAGACAGAAAAATGATCGGCAACTTCTGCCAATCCGGATTTTCCCGGACCTTTCGGTAGAGGTCGAAGCCGTTCATGACCGGCATCCGAACGTCGGTGATCAGAACGTCTGGGGTTTCCTTCCGCAGTGTCCGAAGAGCCTCCTCACCGCTTGTCACTGTGAGCGTTCGAAAGCCCTGTTCAGTAAGAATTTGTTTGCCGACCTTAAGCCACAGTGCCTCGTCGTCGACAAGAAGAACGGTTTTCTTTTTCCGTTTTGGCATCGGACCCGTCCAAATTAGTCAATTGATTGAAACCTGAAGGATTTTGCTATTCCCCAAATCTTTGTTCCTTTTTCGCTCAAAACGACATTCCATCGCACCGATACCACCACAATATTATTGTAGTGCTCGAGAAACCTAGTGCCCCTCCAAATAAATCATAACACAATGAAATGGGGCTAGTTCCCGCTCCAACATCATAAAACCACAATGCATACGGATTCATTACGTCGGAACGGCACTAGATATAAAAAGCAACCGTCTTAACGGTTTGAAGGGAAAATCACAATACTTCATGCGTGTACCAACATACTTACTCATCCGCTATGGGCGGTGAAGAATTCTGAAAAGAAGATTCACGAAGTTCGTCCGCAGCTCCTAACACGTATCGCTGGATACGCTTACCAGAACAAGATAACACTCGAAACACTTAATGTGCAAATCAATCACGCTCATGCTTTTCTCAATTCATTAATGAGTGCAATATTGTTCAGTGTACAACTATATTAGTACTCAGCATGAAGATCACCGCAACAGGACATTTACAGAGAGGTATCAAACACTGTAAAGAAAATATGGCCTCGCAACAGCAAAAACCCCAGCCCCCGCTACTTTGTCAGGGTTCAGGCAGGAACGAGTCGGTTCGGTCTTAGAAATCAGCATTTCTGTATCACCGCGACCTGTCTGCTCGCATTGTCCGTGGCGTCCTGATGCATTGGGGTGCACGAGGTCTCGTTTCGACTTTTGGTCAGGACGGACTTCGTTCACCTCGTTCCCCTCAATGGAACGGGCTCGTCGGAGCGACGCGGCAGGCAGGTGAATCGGAGTCCGCGAAAAATCCGTCTGCAATGATTGGACGAGTCTCTGCGTTCGCGAGTTCACCGGAGACAGCCTACTCCTTTTGGACGGACTTGTTTTGGCGCACATTATCAGGGATAGCGGTTGTCTCCGATCATAGCGGAAAGGAGTTCTCCTGAACCTCCTTCGGAATCGTACTTAACCCATCCGATGCCTTTCGAGTACCAGAATTCGATCCACGTAAAGAGATGAGGCACGGAGCGATCCTCGTAGACAATCGCCTGCCGTACGCGAATGCAGTCTTCGAAGTTCCCCGCCGGGACCGTGACATCCTCCAGTCCAACCACGGTGACGACGCTGCGGATCGCAAAAGAGGTCCCCACACTGTCGCGCCACTGCTCCTTCGAATTGACCACGAGCGAATCACCCGCCCGCAAAGATGAGGGCAGAAGCGGCAATGGAGGATCGAACCTGATCAGCGGTAAATTAGGCAGATCGTAATCCCTCCAGTAAATCTGATCCCTGGAAACCACGAAGGTTTCACGCAGATGCGGAACACGTGAGTCACCAACGAAATCGACATGGAACTCTGAGAAACTGTCTCCGGGAGAATCAGTCAGCACGACCAGCCCATACGGACCCGAGAAGGTCCAGGATGTACCAGCTACGTGCGGAAAGTAGCTCAATCGGTCGAACGACGAGTTCTCCGCGCATGCCATGAAGACAAGAAAAAATAGAATGCAGACCCAGTATGAACGTCCGATCACGCCATCTCCTTCTACACGATTGCTGATGCCGTTGGGGGAGCAGTTGTCACCGTGGGGGGAACCTTCGGCTTAAAGATAGCGTACCCGAGGAGCCCGCCGAGCAATCCAAACAGCGTATAAATAATGGCTTCAACAAAAAAGCTCAACATCAAGTCTCCGAGCGTTTGTTCCAGAAGGCTTTCCCGCAATTGGTCGTAGAACTCTTCCGGCAGCTCTATCTCAGCGTTCTCGGTCAATTGAACCATGAATTCGTACATCCATTCACCGAGGACGTTCCCGAACAAACCAAAGATGATCGCGGCCACGATCGTGCTGATGGCAGCACCAAACACACCGGCGAGGGCTCCCACGCCGATTGCATCGCCGGAGCTGAGTGGTGCCATCTCTGGCGTGATGCTGTTCTTGTAAAACATCACAGCGAGTAACCCACCCAGTAAAACCCCCGCGCAGCAGAAGCAGTTGATGAGGTTGAGAAAGGGAACAGCACTGATCACGCCGATAATCGTCCCTCCGACAAGCGCCGGCTGAAGTTTGTTAGGTTTTGGGGGCATAACAAGCTCCTAGAAATGCGCCGCACTAGCTGATTGGCAATCGTCCGCGTCTCTGCGGAACGCTGCAAGGAAACCGGGAAGGATGAAGTACGAAACGATCAACCCGAACACTCCACCAGAGAGTGCTCGCGTCCACAGAGTACTCTCGTGGAGATCGAAGACAGCCAGACCAACGTCGAGAAACATTGGAAGAACGGCAGCGAAAAGAATCCAACGCGGAGGAAACGGCATCGCGGGAAGTCTCCAGAAGATCGGCACGCTTAAAAGACCAAGGAAGAAGCCGAAATAAATTGAGCTACACCGAGCACACACCGCAAGCTTCTGCCCATCGAGATGGAACGACCGCTCGTCGAACTGATGACAGACCCGTCCGAAGAACTGATACAGAAACTCCGACGAGCTCTGGAGGAATCCAGCCCAAGCGATAAAGAGCGGGGCGGCAAGGATCGCGAAGCACCACAGGAGTGTCGCGCATAGAACGACCATGTAGAAGAATCCTTCTTGACGCATCGTGAGAGATCCAGTTGTGAGAATAAGTTTCCGCAAAGGTAGGAGATACGTCATCGAGAGTCAAGATATTTTTTTACCTTGATTTTCGTCAACTGTTGGAATATATTTCGATGCGGCGGCATATCAAACTCGCATTCAATACTTCTCCCGAAGGTCCGGCCGCAAAGCCATGTCCCAAGGGATCACATTGTGACCTTCCGGAGGGGATGCCTTCGGCACCTTTGGCAGACGGCTTCGCTCACGAGTCTTCAATCCATACTTTCCCATGATCGAAACCCTCGGTATTAAACAAAACTTCCTCGGCATCGAAAAGGAATACTCGTCGCTTGAGAATTCGCGCGTTGTGATTGTGCCGGCCCCATACGAGCGATCAGTGAGCTACGGCGTTGGCGCAAAGCGCGGCCCGCAGGCGATCCTGGAAGCCTCCCATTACGTCGAGTCTTACGACGAAGAACTCGAACGCGAGGTCTATCAGGAGGTCGGCATTGCGACGCTCCGTCCGTTAGACTTCGGGAAAAAATCCGACGAGAAAGCACTCCAGCAGATCTACAAGAGAGTGAGAG
>JBHHZW010000053.1:0-9720 GCA_046758305.1 Bacteroidota bacterium
AGACAGTGGAAGAGATTTGCTCTTCGTCAATCGCTTCAAGGAAAAGCCGATAGGAATCATCCTCGCGTTCATCATCATCGGCTACAGTCTCTACCTCATTCCAAGGCCCACGTACTCCGATACGTGGCGACGCGAGGTGCGCGTGGACGAACTTATCGACCTAGGCAGAAACATCAGCTCGGTCTGGATGAGAAGTCCAGAGTACTTGAGGGGTGTAAGGGTTACACATTCAGAAGGGGATACGCTTCTGAACGGATGGAGTTTCCGGCATGAAGTGAAACGGAAAGAACCGATCGTAACGGATTGGGTCCGATGGGAGAGAAGTGAAGCAATTCAGGAACACGGCGAAATGAGTCGGTACGATCTCGAGCTCCGGATACATTTTGTCCGGAGACCCTACCGACTGGAAGTGACCTACAAGAGCGATTCTGCGTCGTTTCACGATGTTAGCACGCCTCTTGCGCACACCGCAAGCGCGAACCGGATGACCTTTTCGTGGTATTCGTTCCCCGACACGGTTGTGACAGTTCGCGTGAGCTTCGAACTCGCCTCGACTGACAGCGTGAGGGAAAGCATCACCGCGACCTTTGCTGACCTTGCGTATCCGCTGCAGCTCGACGGGGAGAACACCAATTTTATCCTCCGAACGATAGTGCGCACATCCGAACTGCTGAGGACTCCTCCTGTCACAAACTCCACCAGTAACTCAGCTTCAACAGCAGAACGTTATCAGTAGGCACCTTGAACGTATCTCGGAAATTGTGGCCGAATGAGGTGAAGTAATCATTTCCCTCCCCGCGGCGCGCCTGGCTCCAAACGAGAAAGAGCGTGCTGCCCGGAAGATACTCCCATCGCAACACCACATTCGTGTTAAGAGACTTCCTGTTGAAATCTGGATTGCCCGTGTACGCAAAGGGAACGAACTCGCTCGGAGCAATCAGCTCTTGAATATTTTCGTAGTGTCCCTTTGCAAGAAATACTTGCGCATAAACCTGGAGAGTCAGGTCTTGGGCAAACGTCACGGTACTCCGAAACGTCAAGTCAAACTCGTCGGTGTCTCGTTTCCCGAACAGCGACGCCACCCGGAAGGGGTCCAGTGGATCCACTTCATTAGCGAACCACGCCTCCTTGTTGCGAACTGGATTGAATCTCACCGAGGAACTTACCTCTATCCAGGAAAGCGGACGCACGAGAGCTGCCACACCTGCAACGAATCCGCGGCCTCCTCGTTCATCGCCGCTGTACCCCAGCTCGAATTCGCCCACGACCGGCAATCGCGGGTCCGACTCAAGACCCAAGATGAGATCGTACGGTTTCGGCTTGCGATAGAGCCCGTGTCCTCGACTCTCCCGGTCATCGTACAGTGCGGCGTCATAGTTTCCGAGCAGGACGATTTGCCAGTAGTTCAGAAACTGCACTCGCCCAAACCAATTCACCTGGCGAAACAGATTGATGCCATCGAAGTTCATCCGGAGATGGTACCCAAGACCGACGATATACCGGCGGAAGATTTTGCCTGGGACCTCTTCTCGGTACCGGAGCTCTCCGTTGCTCCCATAATCGTTCGGTCGAAAGAAGAACCCGAGATCATTTACCCCGTACTTTTTCGTTGTATAGTCAACCGAGGCGTCCCAGAGCCAGTGTTTGCCCGCGGCTTTCTGGAGCTTGATTTTGCCCGCTGAGCCCGTGATCCGCTCCTCGAGTTCATTTGTCGTGTGGGAACCTGCAATGAACCCGTCAACAACGTACCTGTTCTGCCGAAACTTCAAATCCCAGTCGACCCCGGCAACAAAGGACGGCCTTCTGTAGTTTTTCGCAACGGACGTTACAATGCCACCGACGTTAGAATTCTGCCAGATGTCTTGCTTGAGTCGGACTACGTTGTAATGAGCAAATGGCTCAACGACTTGAGACTTTCGATTACCTAAGGAATCAACGAGCGTTGCGGTTTCCTCCTGTGTGACAGCTTGCAGGACTCCGATCGCGAGTCCACCAGGTGTTTTTCCCGTGAGTTTTGCGGCTCCGAGGATCGTGGTCGATGTTGGTTCATGGAGAACATATCCCCCCGCGGGAGCACTCACATCTCCCTTCAGACCCCGTCCGATTCTCCTCGAGTAGAAGAGACCGGGTCCAAACACTCCGCCGAAGGTCGTGAACCGGAGCACCTGGGAGCCTTCGATGAAAAACGGGCGCTTCTCGGGAAAAAACGTTTCGAACGTCGTAAGGTTGAGAACCGCTGGGTCCGCTTCCACCTGTCCGAAATCGGGGTTCAGAGTAACGTCGACCGTAAGGGATCCTGTGAGCCCATACTTAAGGTCAAACCCACCGTCCCTGAGAAAATCCTTGCCGTCGGGGTTGGCTGTTGACTCTGGCGTGAACTCTCCGCTCCCCACCACATAGGGGAGGAGTTCGAGTCGGACTGGGGACGGAATGTCATCCAGCCCCTCAAGATGTCCGAACCGCGAGACGAATCCGCTCTCAGTCCTTCCGATGAGCGCCCAGTAATCTCGCTCCTGTTTCCGACTGATGATTCTGATAAAGTTGATCCCCCACTCTTGCTTTGATTGTTCGGAAAACCGCAAGACGTGGAACGGAATTTTCACTTCCGCTGACCAGCCGCTCGAAAGGAGTTGTGTCCGGACCTCCCAGACGACGTCCCAGGAGGCGTCCTCGTCCTTCTTGTCATTGTAGATGAGGATGTCAGTCTTGGACGCAGATGCGTTTACGGTAAACTCGAATGCAGTTTGATGATCGTGGAAGCTGTCAATGCGGATCGAAATGTAGTCAGACTCTACTTCATTGTCGCGGCGCGTCCGTCGAGCAACGATCCGCCTCGGCTCTGAGTCATACATCATGCAGCCGAAGTAGAGTGCCTCGTCATCGTACAGAACGAAGATTTCTGTTGGCTCGCTTGCTGGTTCCCCTTCGTTAGGATTCTGCTGAATGAAATCCTTAGCAGGTTCGGTATCCCGCCACACCCGCTCGGTCAGATACCCGTCGATCTTTAGTGCTTCAGACGTGCGGATGGCGCGGATACTCCTCGGATTGTCTCCGGCAAGGGCCGCGTCTGACAACAAGAGAAGAACGACAGCGGTGAAACAGACTATGCGAGTGAGTGTCGACATTTCAGTCGAACCTTTAGGTTGCCAGGATCTCTGTCACCAAGTGGGCTGAATATTGTGAAGTTGAACATGCAATTGCATGCAACGGTCGGATCGTGCGGCTAAGACTGTATTGGCTAATGCAGCGAACTCCGTGAGGATTCAACCAGACGGCGCTACCATCGAGGACTTGCCGCTCGAGGCACACCCTTTTGTCACCCGCAAGCCGAGCGGAAGTTAAGAAGGACCTGCTCCTCACACAGGAATCCAGAGCAGGCACCTCTCCAGAAGTTCTAGCGGGAGCAATCGGAGTGCTCAGGGAAGCCCGCCATGCCTATTTCACCGGAGGACGACTAGCTTCCCTTTGAGCCTTGCAAGCCTGATCACGTCACCAGAGAGATTTTCTACCTCGAAGTCCGGTGCAGCCGCGGCCTGAGTTCATCGAGGCGAATGCAAGGTTTATGAAGAATCTGGACGTCTAATGCCTTCCGGTGTTTTCTTGGGTCAAACGGTAGATGAGCAGAGCAGCGCGCCTGGTCGCGACTGGCAGTGATCGGAGATCGATCATTTCGTTCGGCGTGTGCCCACCGGATCCGAAGACACCAAGACCGTCAAGGCCGTCCACATACGGAGCGACAAAGGACACGTCCGCCGCGCCGCGTTGCCCGGGATCGACGGCCTCGATCGGGCCATAACCCAGGTCCCGGCTGATCCCGTCCAGTTCTTCGAGGAGGGCGTAGTTCCCCGGGGTGGGCACCATCGGGGGGTACGAGTCTCGGAACGTGATTTCGGCGGACGTCCGGGGCAGGTTCCGGGCGACCACCTCGCGCATCCTCTGCTTGGCCCGTTCCCGCTGCTCGATGGTCAGCGTACGCAGGTCCCCCGCCACCGTCACTGTCTGTGAAATGACATTGGTCTTGCCGAACGCGGTCCCCCGGCTGTGGGTGGTATCATACCGAACCTGGGTCCCGCCGAGAATGATCCCTGGTCCGAACGTCAGGTACTCCTCGCCACGCACTTGATTGTAGAACGCGCTCAGAATGCGTGCCGCTTCATAGATCGCGCCGCTTCCATACCGGTCGCCGAAGATCACCGACGAATGGCCCCGCTCTCCGGATACCCGCAAATACCATCCGGTGAAGCCGCGCCGGGCGACCGTGGCTGTGTTCATGCCTCCTACACCTCCCTCGAATCCAAGAGCCACATCGCTTCTCTGCCCCGTTTCGATGAGGTCGCGACGACTTACGCTCAGCGGATCACCCGTATCTTCTTCGTCGCCGGTGAAGGCCACGATGATGTTCGTCCCTTCGAGTGCACCCACCGCCTCCAGCGCCTTGAGGGCATAGAGGATGACCACGTTTCCGCCCTTCATGTCTTCGGTACCCGGCCCCTTAGCGATCGTGTCCTGCCGCTCGAAGCGCTGGAACGGGCTGTCCAGTTCGAAGACCGTGTCCAGGTGTCCGATCAACAGCAGCCGCTTACCGCGATTGCCGCGCCGCTCGGCGAAGAGGTGACCTGCGCGGTTCACGCTGTCGGGCATCGAGAGCCAGCGGGTGGCGAATCCCAGTGCGTCCAGCTCCGCCTGGAAGACGCGTCCAACCTCGCGCACCCCTTCGTGGTTCATCGTACCGCTGTTGATGTTTACGACGCGTTCGAGGAACGTGATCGCCTCTTCGATGTGCACATCGACGTACTGGACGATCCGTCGCTCGGTGGGGGAGAGTGACTGTCCCAGCGCTCCGGATACCAGAATGAGTCCCGCAGCAAGCAGGACCAGCAACACTCGGGCCCAGCAGATCTGACGATACCCGTTCGTCATACAATCCTCCTTCTCTAGAAGGTTTACAGGTCAGTGTTACCCTCTGATGTTGCGGGTGAGACAGCACAGTTACAATTAGGGTGGCACCGCACTGCTCATGGATGCTACTTCCTTTTTTAAAGACTGAACCAGTAGTTAACCTTGACCAGGAAGGTGTTGTCCGAGTCTTCCATAAAGAGGTCAGCTATGTGTCGAAATCCGCCAAACGAACCATCGGCAAGAAAGCTTTGCCGGCCATGCTGCCAAGCGAGGAAGAGGACGGAGCCAGGGTGGTACTCCCACCGGATCACGAGCGTCGATCGGAGCTGGCGGAAGCTGAAATCGGGTCTGCTGAAAGAGAAATCTGTCGCGCCATCGCCGTCCAGATCCACATTGCATCCGCCGTCCTCGGTACACACAAGTTCGTCATCGTAGAAACGGAACCGATCGTTGAACTTACGGACACGGGGCGCGATCACCTCTTTAAACTCAGTGTATGCTCCGGAAGAAACAAAAGGCTGTCCGTAAAACTCGACAGACAGAGTCGGCGTGAGGATCCAGTTGACTCGCGTGGTTAAGTTAAGCTCCTTCCGGCCTATCTCCGCAACGATATAGCGGGTAGAGTCGAGACCCGTCATTCGTCCAACCCACTGCCTCGCGTCGCGGTCCCACAAATAGGTTAGGCTTAGCGTAACGTTCAGCACATCGCTGGGTCTAATGTAGAGGGTCGGCTGTGACCAGAACCAATCTCCTCTCGCTCCGAAGATGCCGCCTCTCTCAATCCACAGTTTCATGGCCAGTCGCTTTCGCCGATCTGTGGTGATGCCGAGGAAAGAGTTCCGCCACGGGTTCTTTCGAAGTGCTGGTCCTCCGCGGAGGGCAGTTACATCGATGCGTGCCCCACCAACGGCTATTGGGTTTACTGTCAACGACCAGTTGTTTCGGAACGTCGCCTCCATATATACAGGGCGAAACCAGCTGAAAGTGATGTCTCCAGCTGTTGTCCAATGGCGGCTCAAACCGACGCTGACGCGGTAATCTCGGAAAATCCACTGAGGTCGTGCCTGCAGATACTCTCCAAACAACCAGAAATAATTAGCGTCTGCAAGCTCCGACTGGAAGCCCAAGTCACTCACGTCAAATCCCGGAGTCACCCTGCCCGCAATCGCTCTGTATCGCCAGGTTCCAGCTTCCTTGTCGACCTGTAGCCTCAGCGTATAGCCGGAGAGGCTCGTCCGCGTCGTGTCTAGTTGGAGGTGAGATGCATCAGGACGCTGGTAGTAGTGGAGCGAGGAACGCTGGGCAGCGGTAATGGCCTCGCGGCCCCCGCGAAGGTGACTTCCTGCGAACCTCCATCGAACTGCGTACGTGTTCTTTTGCCAGCGGTGTACGCCGTCAACTTCCGCCACGTAAGCTGCAGAGCGCAAGAAGTCCGAGTTGTCAGTCAGCTTTCTGTTCACCGCGGTGACCATGGTGCCGATAGTGTGGCTCCCCTGCCGGAAATCCTGTTCGATCCGGCTGGCGAAGTAGTGAGTCAAGGGCTCAACGATTTCCTGGCCTACCCTTCCCGCCGTGGAATCTCGGAGGGTGGCTTTTTCCTCTGCGGTCACAGCGCTCATGATGCCAAGCCCAAGCCCGCCAGCACTTTTTCCAGTCACCTTCGCTGCGGTAATGATCGTAGTGGCTTCGGGGATCTCAGCAGTCCCTCCTGCCGGTTTATCCGGAGAACCCTGAGGTGAACGCCCAATCCGCCGCGAGTAGAACAACTGCCCTACTGGAAGGGAGACAGAGAAAAGTCCTGAACCCTCGACAAAGAACGGGCGCTTCTCTGGGAAAAAAGTCTCAAACGCCGATAGGTTCACCACGGACGGGTCTGCCTCGACCTGTCCGAAATCTGGGTTCACACTAAGGTCCAAAGTGAAGTCAGAAGTGATGCCGTACTTCAGATCGAGCCCACCGTCGAATTGCGCCTGCTGTCGTGGTGCATACAGGCTCCCTGAGCTCTCGGGGCGATAGCGATTGTTCACGACTGTGTAGGGTCGGACCTCGAGTCGCATGGGTTGGGAAAGACCTTTAAATCCTTCGAGTGTCCCGAAGAGGGACACAAAACCACTGGCTTCCTTTGAGTACGGGGCCCAGTAGACCTCTTCAGCCTTCCGTTGGATGCGACGATACACCTGGAAACCCCAGGTTGTCTTTCCGCGGTCGAAACGCAATTGGGTAAACGGTATCCGAAATTCCACAGTCCAGCCATCACTATCAATTGCTGTTCTCACCTCCCAGACGGGATCCCACGAATCATCCGAGTTTTCCGGAGAGTCGCCGAAGTAATACACGTCGCGAATCGAGCCACGCGGGTTAACCGTGAACTCGAATGCAGTGCGCCGGTCATGGTAGGAGTCAAAGTAGATGCCGATTTCGTCCGATTGTGATCGTCCATCACGGCGGGCAAGCTCTGAGCGGATCTCGTCGGGCCGAGAGTCGAAAGCCCGTACGCCCACGTAGATTGCGTCGGAACAGTACAGAACCCGAACCTCTGTCCGCTCCGTGGACGGGTTGCCATCGGCGGGCTCGCGCTGGGTAAAGCCAGTGCCGACGTCGGCCCGCTGCCAGACCTCCTCGGTGAGCCAACCGTCAAGGTCGACAGCTTCTTCCTGAATCCGATTAGCATGCAGAGTGTAGGTGGATGTCTCGCTAGGATCCTCGACGGCCCACCCCGCTGAGCTGAACAACACGACGGCGAAGGGTATTCCAATCCAAGTGGTAAGGGCCGGTAAGGAAAGCCTGTGATTCACACCCCTATGGAGTCTCGAGGAAAACACAATTGGTTAGCTGGCCACCGTATGCTCGGACATGGTCGCACTGGACTGGTAGAAAATCATTTGAACTCGACCGCGTGGCGTGAACTATCTTTGGATTATCGCAGACCGATAGCGAAGCCGACAACGGCGTCGAGATGGGAACAGCGAGAGAAACGGTCTGAGCGACTGTTAACACTCAATTGATGATTTGAGAGATCGGATCAGGCACATCTCATGGAACTCTTGCGAACGCAATCGGAGCGCTGACAGAGGTCCATAGGCCCTACTTCACGGAAAGGATCTCTCCGCTCAGGAGCATGTCGATCATCATGGCCATCGAGTATTCCAATTCGGGACCATGGAACCCAACTTCTTTAAATTGGATCGTTCCCTCCCGGTCGATGTAGAACTGAGTCGGTATGCCCTCGACTTCGTATTTGTCCACCACCTTACTTTCGTCGTAGACCACTGGGAATGTGTAGTTGTTTTTCTCCATGAAGTTCTCGACCATGTCTACTCGCTCGGCCCCTTTTACACGTTCCCAAGTATTGACAGCAAGAATCATGACATCAGAATTCTCACGGTATTTTTCGTACACTTTCTGCACAAAAGGAAATGCTGCTCTACAAGGACCACACCACGTGGCCCAGAAATCGAGTACGACAACCTTCCCTTTGAGCTTCGCAAGCTGGATGACTTCGCCAGAGAGATTCTTTGCCTCGAAGTCCGGTGCGGCTTTCGTAAATCGTTTCCCTCGCAGTTCTTCCTTCGATTTCGCCATCGCTCGCTTCTCAGCAGCATGCAACAGGCGGTCGAATCCTTCCGCCGACCCTTCCTTTCTCGCCAACGCCTCCTTACCGTATTCGAGCAGCTTGTCGTTGTACTTCGACTTCTCAACGCACTCTTTGGTCACCTCGATCGCAGCGTCGTACTTGCCGTTCAGAAGATAGGACTGCACGAGCCGCTCGTTGATGTCCACATACAACCCCTCCGTAAGTTCGTACGCGTTCCGATAGGCATCCTGAGCCTCGCTATAACGGCCGAGGTTAAATAGACCAAGAGCGTACGTATCGAGGGTTTGCCCGAGCATGGTGCGATTCGATCGTTCCCACCGCTTTTTGGAAACGTAGGGTGCTTTTGAGCTTCGATTTGCATTTCTCAAAGCGACGACGCCCTGTTTTGCAAGCTCCACGCCTCGCTCAGTGTCAATCTCCTTCTCGATATACTCCCAAGCTATATAGTTGAGCAGGTCCCCATTCGGCGGCTGCAGAGAGAGAATCAACTCTTCTGCTTTGTCAAATTGCATGGCCTTAATGAAAATCTCGGCGATTTTCGATTTCTGTTTCGGATGCGCCTCCGGAAACTCTTCCAAGAATTCGAGTGCCCGCTCTGCGCGTTGGCTGAAATCGCGAACTCCAAATATCCGCCGGAACTTGACCGATTTCGCAAACATCCCATTCGGGTTGTCCTCGACGAGCTGATCCTCCAACGCCTGACCCTTCTCGGTAAGATCCAGCCTCTTGTACCATGAACTGACTGCCGAAAGAACTTGCACGTCCTCCGCATGTTGCTCGACCATCATATCGAGCTCTCTTTCTATCTCCTGCTTTAGAGTCTCCTCCTGCCCCCTGTTCGCGAGTTCGATCTCCCAGAACGCAAATCTTGTCTCCAGACGATTGGGATAAAGTGCCTCCTCCTTCAGCGCTTCCTCGCGAGCACGAGACAAATCTTTATTCCTCTTGAAGTCCATGAAGTGATACTGGTAGGTCCGTGATCGAGCCAAGTGTGCCCCTTCCACCGGCTTCCCACTCTTGCCGTACACGAGAAAATCCCAATATGTGTCCTGATTGGTGTCCACGACCTTTTCCGTAACAAACCGCAGGATGCCGTACACACCCTTGGAGTCATCGAGCTTAATTTTCGCCTCCCACACCTTTCCCTTTTTTCTCATCGGGGCTTCGAGCAACATCCGGATCTCTTTGTCTCGGAATAGTAGTATTTCGACGTCTACAGCCTTTGA
>JBHHZW010000054.1:0-9710 GCA_046758305.1 Bacteroidota bacterium
TCGACGAGGGACTACGAAGGACAGTTGCTTTTTTCTCTCAGAAGAGATAACCTAGACCGAGATTATTCCGTTGGCTGGCAAAGACCGGATACTCCGTGGACAGGGAAATCCTCAAAAAATTGTTGAGTGGGGACAAGTTGACGACGACGCGGGCAATCACCGCGGTGGAGAATGAAACTCCGTCGGGCAAAGGAATCCTTCGATCGATCTATCCTCATACCGGCAAAGCGTACCGGATTGGTATGACGGGGCCTCCCGGGGCGGGGAAAAGCACCATCGTGAACAAACTCACCCATCAGTACCGTCAGCGTGGCCTTCGCGTGGGAATCGTCGCTGTCGATCCAACGAGTCCGTATACCGGCGGTGCGTTGTTGGGAGACCGGATCCGGATGACCGACGTTGAGCTGGACGAAGGTGTGTTCTTCCGGAGCATGGCATCGCGCGGAAGCGCAGGTGGATTGAGCCGAAAAGCTGCGGAAGCTGCTGATGTCCTCGACGCGGCTGGGAATGAGATGATTCTCTTGGAAACCGTTGGGGTCGGACAATCAGAGTTAGACATCGCGGCTGCGGCCGACACTACCGTGGTGGTGCTCGTACCGGAATCCGGGGATGCCATCCAGGCCATGAAGGCTGGTCTCATGGAGATCGCGGACGTGTTCGTGCTCAACAAATCCGACCGAGCGGGTGCTGACCAGGCGGTCACAGCCATCAAGACGATTCTCCATTTCAAGTCTCAGCAACACGGCTGGAACCCCGATGTCGTCAAGGCGGTCGCAAACGAGGGAAAAGGTATCGACGAGCTCACGGCGATAATCGACCGTCACCGCAAGTACCAGGTAGAGACCGGTCGTTTGCGCGAGAAACGTGTCCAGCGAATTGTAGACCGCATTCGTGAGCTAATTGGAGAACAGCTTCGCGTCGATTTCTGGAATGAGCAGCGTATGCAGCAAATGAAGGAACAGGTTCGCCGGGTCATCGACCGTCAGCTGACACCCTACGACGTGGTGGAAGAGCTCCTTGAAGAATTCCGAGATAATTAACGAGGTAGTAAACCGTGTCTGAAACCCTCGCTGCCAGAACCGAGATGAATTTCGACCTCACGGAGAGCCAGAGAATGGTCCAGGAGATGGCTCGAAACTTCGCTGAGAAGGAGATGAAGCCGCACGTGATGAAGTACGATGAATCCCAGGAATTCCCCGCGGAAATTTTCAAGAAAATGTCAGAACTCGGATTGTTGGGCATCGTGATCCCCGAGGAATACCGTGGCGCTGGCTTGGGTTATCTGGACCTTGTGATGATCCTCGAAGAACTTGCCAAGGTCGACCCGTCGGTCACGCTGAGCGTTGCGGCGCACAACGGGCTTTGCACGAACCATATTTACACCTTTGGGGATGAAGGCCAGCGAAGGAAGTATGTCTCCGAACTTGCAAGCGGGAGAAAGCTGGGAGCGTGGGCGTTGACGGAGCCGTCATCCGGCAGTGATGCGGGCGGGATGCGCAGCTTTGCCCTCCGTCAAGACGATGGTTGGATCCTGAATGGGAGCAAGGTGTTCACGACGAACGGCTCTGTGGCTGATCTCTTTGTCGTGATGGCGCTGTCGGACAAGTCCAAGGGCAAGCAGGGTATTTCGGCTTTTGTCCTCGAAAAAGGGATGAAAGGTTTTTCGGTTGGCAAGAAGGAGAACAAGCTCGGCATGCGCGCGAGCGATACGTCGACGCTTGTGTTCGACAACCTTCGAATCCCGAAGGAGAATCTGATCGGAGACGAGCATCAGGGATTCAAGCAGGCGCTTCACGTCCTGGATGGGGGGCGTGTCGGGATCGCGGCGATGTCCGTCGGAATCGCGCAGGGCTGCTTGGAAGCGAGTCTGCGATACGCTAAGGAGCGAAACCAATTTGGCAAGCAGCTAGTGGAATTCGAAGCGATCCAGTGGAAACTCGCAGACATGGCGGTCGATGTCGATGCTGCGCGACTGCTCACCTTCAAATCCGCTTTTCTGAAGCAGCAGGGGAAAAACATCACCCTCGCCGCAGCGGTCGCCAAGTATTTCGCGAGCGAGATCGCAGTCAAAGCGGCCAACGAGGCGGTGCAAATCCACGGTGGGTACGGTTATATCAAGGAATTTCCCGTAGAGAAGTTCTACCGTGACGTGAAATTGATGACGATCGGTGAGGGTACCTCGGAGGTTCAAAAGATGGTGATCGCCCGAAGTCTCCTCGGCTAGGAATTCATCCTAACGAACGCTCCACCTCCTATGCGCAAGTCGAACATCGCCGCTCTTGTGATTTTCCTCTTTGCTCTGTCCGGGTTGTGCAGTCTGATCTACGAAGTCGTCTGGTTCAAGTATCTCTCCCTTTTCATCGGCAGCACAACGTATGCCCAGATGATAGTGCCCGTGATCTTCATGGGCGGGCTCGCGGGAGGGTATTACGTGTGGGGGAGAAACAGGGTCAAACTGATCAATATTACCTCGCTCTCGGCGATGTCTTGAACAGGACAGGGAAATTCGATGAGGCCATCAGATACTACGGGAAGGCGCTCGAACATCGTAAACGTGGGCTTCCGCAAAGGAGACCGTCCACGCAGCTACCATCTTCTTAAATTTGGCAATCTCATATTACAATAAGCGAGATTTAAGCACTGTGGAGGAGTATGCCCTTCGAGCGCTTGCCCTCTGCCCGGAGGAGAGCACGGCAGAAGCCCTCCTCCGGCGGATCGAACGGCGACCGGCCAGACGGACCGAGGCGAAGTCAGGAACCCTTGCACACTAAACACTGGCGCGAAGCATGGCACACATTAGAAGCAAACTGAAGAAGGACCTGACGTATTACCGGAATGAAGATAATCTCAAGAACATTCTGAGGGTTCTTCAAGCGAAAGCAGATGAAGTGAAGTTGGGGGGAGGGGGGAAGGCGATCGAGAGGCAACATAAGCGAGGAAAGCTGACGGGCCGAGAACGCATCAGCAAGCTCATCGATCCGGGCAGCTACTTCCTGGAGATAGGTCTTTTTGCAGGCTACGGTATGTACGAGGAGTACGGAGGCGCTCCGTCAAGTGGCACTGTGTTTGGGATCGGGAAGATTCAGGGTCGCGATGTCGTGATTGTCGCCAACGACGCCACCGTAAAAGCGGGTGCTTGGTTTCCGATCACCTGCAAGAAGAACCTTCGAGCTCAGGAAATCGCGATCGACAATCGACTGCCGATCGTGTACCTTGTGGATTCTGCTGGAGTTTTTCTGCCTCTTCAGAGCGAGATCTTTCCGGATAAGGAACACTTCGGCCGCATCTTTCGGAACAATGCTGTGATGTCCGCGCTCGGGCTCACACAGATTGCTGCGATCATGGGTCCGTGCGTGGCCGGCGGAGCCTACCTACCAATCATGAGTGACGAGGCGATGATCGTCGAGAAAACGGGGAGCGTTTTTCTTGCCGGTCCTCATCTGGTGGAAGCAGCAATCGGCGAAAAATCGGACGCTGAGTCTCTCGGCGGCGCTGCAGTTCACTGCGAGGTCAGCGGTGTAACGGACTATAAGATGAAGGACGATGATGAGTGTCTGCAGGCTATCCGGAAGATCATCGGTAGGCTTGGGAAGAAAACGAGGCTCGAATTTGACCGTCAGCCTCCGAAGCCTCCGAAATTCGACCCGAAGGAAATCTACGGGATACTCCTTTCGGACCGCGCCAAACCGTTCGACATGTACCAAGTGCTTGCGCGGATCGTCGACGATTCCGAAATCGATGAATACAAGGCGGGCTATGGCAAGACGGTGATCACCGCCTACGCGCGAATCGACGGGTGGTCGGTGGGGGTCGTTGCCAATCATCGACTGATCGTCAAGAACAAGAAAGGGGAGATGCAGATCGGGGGTGTTCTATACAGCGACAGTGCAGACAAGGCGACGCGATTCATCATGAATTGTAATCAGAAGACAATCCCGCTCGTATTTTTCCAGGACGTGACGGGATTTATGGTCGGAACTCGCGCGGAGCACGGCGGTATTATCAAGGACGGTGCCAAGATGGTGAATGCGGTCGCGAATAGTGTCGTCCCAAAATTTACGTTCATCGTGGGGAACAGCTTTGGAGCGGGTAACTACGCGATGTGCGGAAAGGCGTATGATCCGCGCCTCATCTTCGCTTGGCCGACCGCCAGTATCAGCGTGATGGGAGCTGAACAAGCGAGCAACACGCTGCTGAACATCAAAATTCAGCAAATGGAAAAGGGGGGAGAACATATCTCTGAAGCACAACAGAAAGAATTGCTCAAGGGAATCCAAGACCGCTACGAAAAGGAGTTGGATCCTCTGTTTGGTGCCGCACGACTGTGGGTGGACGGCATCGTCGATCCCACGGAGACCCGGCAGATCGTTTCGCTCGGAATTGAAATGGCATCCCATAATCCTGACATCCCAAAATTCAACCCGGGAGTGCTTCAGGTATGAGGGCCGCGCGAACTGTCCCGTGGCGCTCGACCAGTCGAGTCGATGACCGGAGGCCCCACGGATGGGAAACATCATTGCGAAGAGGGAGGGCATGGGTCGTTCAAGTCGAAACGTCATCATCGCATGGGCCTGTCTGCCCGCGCTAGCCCTTGCACAGGTCCAGTCTGGCGCACCCCCTCTCGATTACGAATCGTCGGACCGACTGTCGTTTTCCCTTTTCCGGTTTGTCGGGAATCTTGTTTTGCCGCGGCTCGTGAAGGATGAGGTGCAGTTGAAGCGGTACGTTCGCGACAGGCGATTTCTGGAGATTCGACGTTACTACGGTGACCTCATCGCAGTCGATGCGATATATCAAAAGGCTGTGCAGCTTGTCGATTACGACATCCACGATGCACTCCTGATCACGTTCTTCGCGACGATCGACCATCGGCGCGTAGGCGTAAGGATTCCACTGCTTGGCTCGCTCTTCCTACCCTTGAGTGCGGAATCGGACAGTTTGTTTCGGCGCCGATGGGAAAATCTCCCTTCTCGTCTATTCGGTGACAATGATGGCGAAAGCCGAAGCGACAGGGACAAATTACAGCATTTCTTCGGCTCAGCGTTCTTAACCTATGCTCTCCGGTCTTCCGAGTCGGCGTCCCTGGCTGGCTCATTTGTCGAGTGGGGGGAAGATGCTTTTATCGTCGGCGGTCAGAGTGATTGGAGGGACCGTCAAGCGAACGAACAAGGACGTCTCTTCGGGACATCCCTGGAGGATGATCCCACTGTGCTGCCATCTGATTTCCTCTCACGAAGTGATGAACTGGCACGCGCGGTCGTAGTGGAACAACCACTATTCGAAGAATGGAGTCATGAAATCGATCCTTGTTGTAGACGATGAAAAGAGTGTCCGCGACTCGTTGAAGATGATACTCGAGTACGAGCACTACGACGTGCAGTTCGCGGAGGATGGTGTGAAGGCACTCGCGAAGGTGGAAAAGAACAGTTTTGACGTCATTCTGCTGGACATCAAGATGCCAGGGATGGATGGATTGGAGGTTCTTCAGCGACTGAGGGATAAACAATCGGATTTGCCGGTGGTGATCATTTCAGGTCACGGTACGATCGAGACCGCTGTGGAGGCCACAAAGCGCGGAGCGTACGATTTTCTTCCGAAACCGTTGGACCGAGATAAGGTCCTGGTGACAGTGCGGAACGCGATCGAGCAGCGGAATCTGCGGACTCAGTACCAGTTGACAACTCAACTCGTTGAGCGGATGCGAGAGCAAGTTGAGGGTCGGCAGGTGATTCTCGGCGGCAGCCCGAAGGTCAAAGAGATTCTTGGCATCATTGAACGGGTTGGCCCGACAGATGCACGCGTTCTCATCACAGGTGAAAACGGCACGGGGAAAGAACTTGCCGCCAAAGCTCTCCATCGCGCTAGCAGGCGACGGGATATGCCCCTGGTTGAGGTGAACTGTGCTGCAATCCCGTCGGAGCTGATCGAATCGGAGCTCTTTGGCCACGAAAAGGGAGCGTTCACCGGAGCCACGGCGCAACGTATCGGCAAGTTTGAACAGGCAAATGGAGGCACGGTATTCCTCGACGAGGTTGGGGACATGAGTCTCTCAGCGCAGGCGAAGGTGCTCCGGAGCCTTGAGGAAGGAAAAATCGAACGAGTGGGAGGAATGAAGCAGATTCCCGTCGATGTGCGGGTGATCGCCGCGACAAACAAGAACCTTCTGGAGGAGATCAAGAAGGGAAATTTTCGGGAGGATCTCTACCATAGGATCAATGTTATCCCGATCCACGTTCCCGCTCTTCGAGAGCGGCGAGAGGATATCCCGATTCTTGCAAACTCTTTCGTGGAGGAAATTTGTAATCGGGATGGCATTGCAAAGAAGACGATCACCGATCGCGCTCTCCAGATGCTCAAGTCGATGGACTGGACTGGTAACGTACGGGAACTGCGCAACATTGTCGAACGGCTGGTTATCATGACCCTCGGTACACTCATCGACGTCCAGCACATCGAAATGCAGACGACCCCAATGAAGAGCGAACTTGAAGATATTCTCAACACGACGAGCACGTTTCAACAGTTTAAGGAGAAAGCCGAGTGTGCGTTCATCCGAAAACAGTTGGAGCTCCATGGTTGGAACATCAGCAAGACCGCGGAGGGTCTTGGCATCCAGAGAAGCCACCTCTACAACAAGATGAAGCGCTACGGATTGGAGCGGAAGGAGCAGGAAGCCTAAAGGATGAAGCAGGTCAACTTTCGACAGAAGAAGTGCGTGCAGCCACGCCAGTCAATTCAGAAAAGCCTGATCAAAGCCCAGCGTGTGAAGCGCCAGGAGATTTATCACCGGCTCAAGGAGACTTCACGGGGAGAAAAGAAAGGCGTGAAGAACCGCAAAGCACGCTAATCCTGGTGACTTCGTTTCCGCACGACCTCGTACAGAATGAGTGCACCAGCGACGGAGGCGTTCAGAGACTGAACCTTTCCAAGCATCGGTATCTTGACGAGGAAATCACACTTCTCCTTCACGAGTCGCCGAATGCCCCTTCCTTCGTTTCCGATGACGATCGCGATGGGCATCGTATAGTCGACGTCGTAGAACAGCCGGTTGCCTTCCGAATCTGCTCCGACGACCCACAAGCCTTCGCTCTTCAATTCGTCCAGTGTCTGCACAATGTTGGTGACCTTTGCCACGCGCATGTGCTCGATAGCACCGGCGGAAGTTTTCGAGACGGTGTGCGTGATCGGAGCAGCGTGATGCTTGGGAACCACCACTCCGTGAACGGCTGACGATTCTGCCGTTCGGATGAGCGCACCAATGTTGTGGGGGTCGTCGAGTTCGTCCAGAACGAGGACAAAGGGGGATTCGTTGCGTTCCCTGGCGTGTTGGAGGATTTGGTCCACGGAGAGATAGGCCTTCGTCTCGACGATGGCGACGACTCCCTGCGTCGTCGCATCGCTAACAAGTTCGCGAAATCGCTGTTTGTTGACTTCAACGCAGGGGACTCCGCTCTGGCGCGCGAGGGCCTTGATCCGCTCGATGGCATTTCCTTTCGCACCGTAGAGGAATACGACCTTTTCGATAGCCGCGCCCGCACGAAGCGCTTCCATCACCGGATTACGACCGGCTATCAGTTCGCTCGATGGTCCCTCCCGGACATTCGCTCTTTGTGTTTCCACCGCACGCTCCTTCCATTCAAACTCATGTCTCATCGTCGCTACTGGAACCTCAGAGTCTTGCTGGATCCCTTGCCCTTGTATGACCTATGATCCCGTGCCAAAAGCACCAGCTCACGAAGTTTCCGAAGGTCGGTGAAGCTGCCACTTCTGCCAAAGGCATCCACGAAGTGGCGGCCTCGCCGCACTTCGTGAGTGGATCGCTTCGCGAGACCGCCTCGCGGGTGGCTTCGCCCCGCACTTTGTAGCAAGGAGTTCGTTCCGAAGGAATGCCTTTGGCATAGACCGAATTCCCTACGCGACCGTCGGTCCTCGGGGCTTGCCAGACCATCGGCCGAGGAGCCATCCGACCGAGAAAAAACCGATTCCGATCAGCGTCAGGTAGAGTTCTTTCCACATATCGTCCTGGGTGATCCCGACTACCAGTCCGATCATCACTTCGGCGATTCCAATGGCCTGCAATAATTTAGAAACAAACTTCACCGAGAATCAGTTCTTTCCTTCGTTTTCTCCGTTAACAAATTCCGCAGTTTTTCTTCATCCACCCGATACCGAAATGCAAGCTTCTTCCCGACGTAGATAACCGGAATCGATTCCTTGAACTGATCGTACCAGCGATCCCCCGGAGCAATCTTGATCTCGCTGAGGTCGAAGGGGATTTCCTTTCTGACCTGCTCCAGCAGGCTTCTCGCCTGATCGCAGAGGTAGCAGTCCTGTTTTGAATATAACTCGACAAGGATCACTTTGCAACCTCCGCTTCGCCGCCTTTTCCCTTTTTCAGGTATAGAACGCCGTAAACCCCCAGCGCCAGGAGGACCACGGAGATCAGTTGGGCTTCAGAAAGCCCAAGAAGCATTCTCGGGTTGATGCGAATGAACTCGATAAAGAACCGTTCCAGAGCGGCGGCCGTGAGGTAGATCATGAACAGCGTTCCATCCGGTTTGGTGCGCTTGCGGATTTTCCAGAGGAAGAGAAAGACCAGGACCACTGCGAGAAATTCATAGATCGGAGTCGGGTGGAGAGGCGTGGTGTCGGGCACGATCCCGCCAGGAAACCTATTCGCGACCTCAGGCAGCTGCAGGAATGCGATCGATGGTGGATAGGTACCTCCGGAGTAGTCCGTTCCCCAAGAGAGTTCGGTCGGCAATCCATAGTCTCCGTCGCCGGCGAGATGACACCCGATTCGCGCGATGCCGTATCCGAGTATTAAGGCCGGCGCAACCGCGTCCATCGCCTTGAGCACGTTGACTTTCTTCCTATACTTGATGTACCAGTAATTGAACGCGAAGGCAAGAAGCAGACCACCGTAGAAAGTCAGTCCACCCGGGGAGAGTGCAATGCTGGGGTCGACAACGAATCTGTCCCACTGGTCGATGAGATAGTGAATCTTGGCGCCGATGATGCCAAAGATCACTGCCAGGAGCGTCACATTGCCTCCGATGTTGTGGTCGATCCGCTTTCGCTTGAGCTCCATCGTGAAGACGTAGCTTGCGATGATGAAGCCGAGAGCGAGCATCATCCCGTAACTGTAGATCGTCAAGGGACCAATTTTGAAAAGTTCAGGGTACATGGATCAATGATTGGCTGAACAATGAATTTTTTGTTACTTCTTTGCTCGTAAGGGATTTACCGAACTCTCGCTCGATTCTATAATACCACAATTCATTGTGGCGACGCGCCGATTAGAATACGTGGTCAAATCGTTTCGACGGTTTAATGTTAAACCGATGAATCGGGGTCCATATCATTGTGCCGATACTATATTAACGGTTTGATACAAAAACCCGCGCGTTGCATAGCAGTGGATAGTAACATTTTCTTAGCTAGAGTTGTACAACGAGTTCCACGAATTTTTTTTCCGGTGTTTTCTCCACGGTTACCGATGCTCCTCTCACGTTGATCAGGAAACTGTTCTCCTCTCCGTCGGACTTGCTGACGACGATCTCATACCGTCCTATGAGGTGAGGGAATTCTCTCGAAAACGTTGCGGGTCCCGAACGAGGGAGAGCGACCCCCGGCGTCTGCAGTCCTTTGATGCCAAATCGAATTTGCTTCTCCCGGACTTCAGTCTCGACGCTGATGAGATATTGAAA
>JBHHZW010000055.1:0-9658 GCA_046758305.1 Bacteroidota bacterium
CGACGATGGTGACGACGGGGGAGATTCCACCACCACGACGCGGATTATGCGGTCTCCTCCGCCTTGGAGTTGCTGGCAGCTCCTCAAACCCTCCCGGGTCGTTGATGTTGAGGTTTGGCATTGGTGACTCCTTGAGTTAGTATGTGATTGCACAGCTGTCCAAGAAAATTCTGATTGTTTAAGAGTCGCAAGTGTAAAGAGCCCGTTTTTCGTATCCGGAGGCTTTAGCTCAACGAGTTGAGTGATCAATCTGCGTAATCCCCTCCGGTCAAACCGCAACTACGTCACCACTTTACCGTGAGTCCGGTCTGGACGTAGAACGGTCGGGCGACGTAACCTTCCCACACTGCATAGTTCTGATCGAAGAGATTTTGGATCAAAACATAGAAACCGATGGATCCGGAGATGTCATACTCGCCTCGCGCGTCAGCGCGTACGTATGATTGGAGTCTTCGAGTTGCCCGAAGGTCAGCGTACCGCTGACTCACGTAGTGGATGGATCCCTGCACGTTCAATCGAGAGCCGATACTCCGCTGGTAGGTCCCCGCAACAAGGGCTGACGGCGAATAAGGGACACGCACGTTCGTAACTGAATATTGAGTGTTCAGCAATTGGATCGATCCCAACAGCTCATCGTTCTTCGATAATTGAACGGTAGCATCCGCCCCGAGCGCGAACATTCGTATACGCCCAAGGTAGGAGAGCTCCCACATCCCGTTCCGCTCTCTGTCCACGCTTACGGGATAGTTTTGAGAACGCTGATAGGACACAACAACCCTTCCGCGCGCGTGTGCGCTCAACGCAAGCTCCACCCCACCCGAGAAATCCGCGACAATCTCTTGATGTCGAATCGCCACGGTGTTTGCAACATAGGGGTTTTTTTCGATCAATCTTCGGAGCGAATTCTTTTGCGCCCTCGGGGTTGATTTGGCAAAGATGGTCACGCGACCGCCCGCAGAATACCGTGCCTCGAGTTGAGGGTAGAGACGAACCCGCGCACCCGTATCGGAATTCTTCAAAGCATAGAACGCCAGACCGCCTTTCAATTGAAATCCCGGAAACAGGCGTGCCTGGCCCTCCATGCCCACGGAGACGAAAATCGGATTGTCGTGCGAGAGAGGAGAGTTGAGAAAATTCGCGGCCAGATCAGCGTTTACGCGTGCAAATACCGGCCCAAACGTTTTTTTCGAACCGACGAGACCAACCGATACCTCGTTCTCCGTCGATCTTGCAACATCATTCACCGAGTATGCGTGCCATCGGGCTCGGATTTCGTACGTCAGGTCCCATGGTTGGAAAGACGACATCGCGCCGACCCCGACCGAACCATGATGGACGGAGCGAGCAGCAGAGGGCATCGGGGAGCCGTAGAATTCATACCGTTCCCCTTCGTATCCACCAGAGGTGGAAACTCTCGCGTCCTGCAGAATCGGTGCATCTGAATCGAGATTCCAGGATACGGAAGCGTCAAGTGCGGCTCTTCGGTAGTTCGAGAACGCGACATGACCGTCACTCGAACTGTACCTGCCGGAAATGTTCACGTCCATCTTTTTGTCGGTGCGTCCGATCCACGATTCGAACGAAGGTGTACCGAACTTCCCGTACCCAGCAGCCACTTTTCCCGTGAGGGAACCCGGGGTCTTTCCAGTGGGGAGTTCAGGCTTCCTTCCTTGGTTCAGTGCTGCGCTCTCACGTTCCTCGAGGTTCGAGCCTCGGGTCATCGGATAAAACTTAAGGTCCTCGGGAAATTCCCCTTTGGAAAAGTCCGGAGGTTCCGGCTGTTCCTTGCCCGTGATGTCAAACTCCGGTAAGATAATCGGAGGGAGATTTTCCTTCTTCTTGTCCTTTTCCACGTCTTCCTGTCCTTGCTGAGCTGCCAGCGTAGCAAACGGCAGCAAGACCACCGCTACCGCTCCGACCATGAATCGCATCATCATCATTTAATCATCTGTCCCATCAGAGTTGTTGACCATGTTCGATAGTACGAATAAAGCCTCCCGATGCCGTAACATTCTGCCGCACAGTAAATTGCACCCCGATTCATCCGTCTCTACATTAAGCCGTTAATACGGCTCTGTTCTGTGAGTTGAATTTCTTCACACCACAACCGGCCTGCTGGCCCGCTCCGACCCGTCTCGCCGAGGCTCGCCAAGGCGGACGAGCCCGTTCCACGGAGTGGAGCGACGTAAACAGAGCAAGGCGAGCAAGTAGGTAATTTGTCGTGCGGCAAGTATCATAGCTGTTCCAGTTTCTTGAGGTGCGCCTCGGCATCCCGACCGAAATCGTTCTCACGGTTTGCATTCAGGACCATTCGATAGGCGTCGCGAGCCTTCCCGAATTCTTGTGTGGCCTCATACGTCTCACCGAGCTTCAAGTATGCCCGGGCAATCCAATCCGTGGCATTTGGAAACACATACTTAATACGAAGGAACGCCGCTGCGGCATTGGAATACTTCCCCATCGTGAAGTGCGTCAGTCCGACGCTGTACTGAGCCTCTGCACCTGTGCCGTCACTCCTTGACGTCGCCACCGTCGTAAGAATTTTTAGCGCTTCTGAATACCGTTTGTGCTCTCGGTAGAGCAATCCGACTTGCACCTGGCTTTTCGCCGCGAAAAGATGGCTCGGATAGTTTCGCGCAAGAGCCTGGAACTGCGCCACGGATTTTTCATCCTCCCCCATCAGACGATAACACCGACCTTTGTGATAGGACCCTTCGATGGCCACGTCCATGCCACGAAAATCCCGCTCCAAACGCTCAAACGTCGTCAATGCTCCGGGATAATTCCCTTGGTCCAGATAAATCAGCCCCACTTCGAGTAACGCACTCGATGCAGCATTTTTCCACGCCGGTAGCTTCTTCGAAGTGTACTCCTCGAGTATGCGGTTGAACGACAGCACCGCGTCGCCAAGTCGTTTCAATTCTAAGTCGGACTTGCCGATCCAGAAATACGCTGTCGGCACGAACACACTCTGCGGATATTTTGCGACGAAGTCTCTGTACGCCGAGATCGCGCGGTCGTATTGCTTGTCGCTGAAATACACATCGCCTTTTTTCAAGTACAGCTCGGCCGCCAGTTTGCTCTCCGGATGATCGCGAACGAAATCGTCGATGACCTTCAGCGCTTGTTCGATTCTCCCCTGCTGGATGTAGCAGTACTGGAGTCCGTTGAATGCGTCGCCGACGTATGCAGTGTTGGCATGGTCTCGAAGGATCTGTTGATACGCGGAGATCGCATCGTCGTATCGGCCGAGATTATAGAAGGCATCGCCGATGCTGTACAAAGCTTTCGGTGCAAGATCGCTCTGTGCGTAGGCTTTCAGGAGTTGTCGGAACTCTTCAGTTGCCTTTTCGTACTCCTTCCCCTGAAAATGGATCCATCCGATGCTGTACTGCGCATCATCTGAGTAATCAGACTTGGGGAATTGTAACAATAGACCTCTGAACTTCTCAATCGCGTCAACCACATTGCCGGTCCGAAAAAGAGAATAGCCGAGCTGGTACGTTACATAATCCAGCTTCGGCTCGCGCGGGTATGCACTCCGTACCCTCTCATAGATTTCAGCAGCGCGGAGATACTCCTTGAGATAGTAATAGCTGTCGGCCCAACGGACCATCGCGTCGTACGCAAACAGACCCTTCGGATACTTGATGGAGAGCGACTCAAAGGTCCGAGCAGAGTGTTTGAAGAGGCCCATCTTGTACTGTGACCAACCCAGTCCGTAGAGCGCTTCTTCGTGACGATCGCTCTTTGGATGCTTGTTGACAATCTCCCGGTAGTAGTTCTGCGATTGCGCAAACTCTCCGAGTGCGAAGTGGGATTCCGCCAACCAGAACAGAGATTCCACGTACCGTGGATGGTTTTCGTAGCGTCGGGTGAAATCCAAAAATCGTGCTTTCGCGTCCGCGTATTCTTGGAGTTTGTACAGAGTCCATCCTTCTTTGAAGAGCACTTCGGCGAGGACGTCGTCTGAGACAACATTCGAGGACCTCGCTTTCGCGTACGCCTGTTGGGCTTCCGAAAAGCCACCCTGGATGGCATAACTCTCGCCCAACATCCGATAGATGTCCACCAGCACATCACTCTCGGGGTAATCCCTTGCAATCCGCTTGAAGAGATCCGACGCCTGTTGGTACTTATTCTCCTCATAGAAGAGAAGCCCTAGCTCGTACAGCGCATTGTCGGCGTACCTTCCTCGGGGGAACTTGTCCGAGAGGGCTTGCCAGACTTTCCTGGCAGCTTCCGTGGTACCGGCAAGCTTCAGCGCTGAGCCCTGACGGTACGAGGCGGCTTCGGCGAGCGCGTCGGATCCAGCCGCAAGCTCTCCGAAGATTTCTGCTGCTTTCGAGTATTGGCCTTCCTTGAGGTACGTCCACGCGAGAGAGTTCGTGGCTGCGCGGGAAAGCGCATGGGTCGTATACCGCTTGCGCAGCCCGTCATAATGCTTCCGTGCATTGGAATACTGGCCGAGAAAATAATACGCCTCTCCGAACAAGAACTCAACCCGAATTCTGTCGTCTTCAAGTGTAATCTCCGTGTTCACCTCGTTCAGTCGATCAATCGCCACATCGTAATTTTTCGAAGCTACATGAGCCTCAGCGACTTGAATCCGAGCCGATATCACTAGATCGCTTTTCGGATACGTCGTGATCAGTTTCGTGTAGTTTTCGATCGCCTTCTGGTAGTTTTGGTTCTGTTGATAAGTCCAACCGATGGAATAGAGCGCGTAATCCGCTGTAGCACTTTGAGGATACCGATCGACCGAGAGGGTGTAGTATTGAAGGGCGGATTCGTGGTCGTTCGATTTCAGGTACGCATCCCCAATCCAGTAAGCCGCCTCGCCCGCCAAATCGCTGTCCTTGAACGTATCGAGAAGGCTCTTGAAAGAGGCAATCGCTTCCTTGAGTTTTCCCTCACGATAGTTCACCTGTCCAATCCGAAACGTGGCGTCGTCAGAGAGAGGGGTCTGAGGATATTCAGCCAAAAACGATCGGTAGCGAGCCAGGGCACTCGAGTGCTGTCCCATCGACAAAAGACACTCTGCCGCGAGGAACAACGTTTCCTGTTTTCGAGGACTGCTCGGGTACTGCTCGGCAAACTTTGTAAATTGATCAAGAGCGAGCTGATACATCCCATCCTTGTAAAGACCGTACGCAAAAGCGTAGTCCTGCTCCTCAGAGACAGAACCAGGCTGGCCCTGAGCCAGCGCAAAACCCGCACTCAAGGCCAGCACAAGAACTCTGTACAATAGCGAACTCAGCATTTGGAGAAGAATCCCGTTTACCTTAAAGTAAACGTTTAAATCGATTTGATAACGCCTTAAATTTAGAAGACCATTGTGTCAAAGTCAAGTTTTCTCAAATATTCCTCGTTGTTCCAAGCCAAAATTAACATGAAACACTGCACTCGCACCACCAACCCTCAAGCCGCAAATGAAGTTACAAGACCGTATCTGACTCGTCAGCAACATCAAACACGAGCAGATTCAACTGGGATTGGCTCGATCAAGAAAGGAAAGGTGAGAGGAATCAAGATTCTCACCTTCCGAAATCCTGTCGGTCTTCTCAAGCTAGCATGCTATTCGTGCTTCTGAGTTGGTTCTTTCCCCTCGTCATCTGATAGACCGAGGGAGTCTTGCTTCGTTCCAATTGAATCAAGTTCCTTATCCTGAACACTTTCAGCCTCTGTTTTTACAGCCTTCGAAGGCACAGCAAGTTCCAGAACGTCCATCTTCCGCAAGTCCTCAGCCGGACTGACATCCTTCAGTTCTCTCGAGCGCGTTACCGAAGGAGCTTTCCCTCCCCGCGGCTGTATCCTGCCTGACCGTTTCTCAAATACCGCGGGCTGCTCATCCCACTCAGCAGGTTTATCTCCCTCTTTCATCAATAGAGAATCCCCAGATGGGACAGCCTCGATCTTCTGTTCGGGTCTGGAAAACTCTTCCGGCGTCACACCGGTGCGGATCAACACATAATAGGCAAGGATGCTCACCCCGACAATTGCTATGACCGACGCGGCGTAAATTGGAATCTGGACCGACGCAAAGGAGAGTAAGCGAACAGACCTCCCCAGCATTCTCCTACGTTCTTCCGTCAGCCTCCGCTGCAATCGGAGCCCAAAATCAGCAGGGGCTTTGATTTTCGGTATTCCAATCAGTAACCTGCTTACCTTGCTTCCCTCGTCTCCCTCTGTTGCTCGCTGATGTTCATCGGACGCCATCGTTTGTCCTCAGACGTTGTAGATATCTCTTAACAATGCTTGAAGTTGGGTCCTCCCGCGATTAATCCGCGATTTCACTGTTCCCAGAGATAAACCAGTTATTTTACTAACTTCTTCATACGAAAGTTCCTGAATATCGCGCAAAACGATCACCTCCCTGTATTTCTGAGGGATGGACAGAAGGGCCTTTTGGATGATTCCTTCCATGAGCGCGCTTTCCGCCGGTCTCTCCGGGCTGTAACGCTCATCGGCTACGTCAACATCCCGCCCAGAACCAGCTCGCAATTGACCAAACGAGAGCCAACCTCGCAGCGCCCGGCGCCTCAGCTCGGTCTTGGCGAGGTTGCTTGCGATCGTGTAGATCCAGGTCGAAAATTTTGCGATAGGTCGATACATGTCCCGCTTGCGAAAAACGCGAACGAATGTTTCCTGCACAACGTCGACACTGTCGTCGTAATTACCGAGGAGACGAAACAGAAAATTCGTGAGCGGGTTCTTGTACCGTGCGACGATCTCGTTGAAAGCTTCTTCATTTCCACCCTGAAATAAAGCCATCAGCTCTTCGTCCGTACGTTCGACCGCCGGCTTCGTGCCTCGCGCCATCGCCCGGCTCAACCCCTCACGAGTTTGTACATCAACAAACTCATAATAAGCTTCCGGTCTAATGAAGTCGATTTAAGCTTTTCATCTGCCTCCAACAGATGCGCGAAACACTGTTCGACGTGCACCAACGGATGCCGGTCCGCATTTGCCAGATACTCATTGATGAAATTCGGGTTTGCCTTGATTGCATCGGCGATCTCACGATCGCCGCGCCTTCGGCTTCGGAGTGCATGAATCTTGTACAGATTGATGAAGAAGCGGGTAAGTACCGCAACCATCATGACCGGAGATTCACCGGTCTGCAGCATCCGCTCCAGAATTTCGAACGATTGTTTTGCATCGCGACGTCCGATGGCCCTCTGCAATTCGAAGACGTTGTAGTGTTTCGACATCCCAACCACTTCACTGACGTCATCTTCGTCGATCTCCTTCTTCTTTCCCACGAAGATGAACAGCTTCTCGATTTCGTTTTCGATGTCACGCAAGGAATTGCCAACGTAGTGCTGCATCAAGCGACACGCCTCGAGCGTGATCTCTCGACCTTTCTTTCTGATCCGGGTTGTAATCCAGCCGGGGATGTCGTTATCCCGTCTCGGACGACACTCGACCCACCTGGCAGATTCTTTGAGTGCAGGATACGGCTTTGTCCGCAAGTCAGGCTTCGGAGCGATCAGGATGAGGGACGTGGTCTCCGAGGATCGCTTCGCGTAGTCTTCGATCAGCTCTTTGGAGGGAAGGTGGTCGAAATCGCGGACCACGACGATACGCCTTTCCCCAATCATCGGAAAGGAACGGGCAAACGATATCACTGCCTTGGCATTCGAGTCCGATCCGTAGAGCACGTCGAGATCGAAGCCGCTCGAGGTCTCGTCCAGAGCAGCATCGATGATCATCCTGACTGCTTCATCAGCCAAAAACTCTTCCTCTCCGAAAAAAAGGTAGATTGGCTCGAAATGTCGATTCTCTATTCGAGTCCGGAGGCTTTCATAATCGAGAATATGGTCACCACGCTTCGCCATTGGTCATTCAGCTCGACGTTTCACCCTTTCCTTGCGGAGGGCAGTGAAAAGGACAAACGAAAGACCTCCCCACACAAACCCGATCGTGAAGATCATCGTCAGGATTGTTTTCAGTTCCATCAGGGCCCTTTCAATAAGACAACCCCTACTGCCGTGCCAACGAGATGACACCTAACCTTGTCGCACTACAATGAATTCTGTTGCAACCGAACATCACGCCCGCGAGAGCGTCCGTTTAACCAACCAACGGTTAAGGAGAATAAACAAAGCTACAATGGCACCCCATTGGACCAGACACGTGCCGACACTGTACGTATTGAACGGATCCCACCATCCAGCGGGATCGTACTCGGTGATCGAGAGCCAGAACCACCAGACCACAAGAACCAAGACCTGCACCGGGACAAGCACGAGGATAAGGAAGTTGTACCATTTGCCAACAAGGACGTCTGTCCCTTCGCTGTTGACCGCGTCTCGGCGAAAGCGGTCCACACCGTGCTTGATGATCGCGAATGAGATGAATCCTCCACTGACCATGAGTCCGATGCCCCATACCCAATCCTGATTGTTGAAAAAATCGAGGCTCAATGCTGAGGGGATGCCGAGCAGAAATCCCGTGGTTGATACCAGCAGAATTGCCCGCCCCCGCCGCACTTCGAGGTCCACGAACACTCGAACAGCTAACTCGATCATAGAAATGAGCGAGGTAAGGGCAGCGGACGAAAGGCCGAGAAAGAACAGCATTGAGAAAAACCACCTAAACCACTCTCCGCCGGGCATCTTTCCGAACAACTGTGGTAGAAAGATGAACGCAAGGCCCGTGTTGGTACTGCCCTTTCCGGAGATGATCTCAAGAACCCCCGTGTCTGGAGCCAGCGCGAAGATCGTGGAAAAAATCGTGATACCAGCGAGGAGAGAAACCGAGTTGTTACTGAAACCAGTGACTGCCGCGTTCAGAACCATGTCTTCCTTCTGGCGCGAGTAGACCGCGTACGTGAGAATCAGCCCCCAACCCGCACCCGTGTCCCACGCGTTCTGGGTGAGCGCCTGGAGCCAAACTTTGTAATCGAGCAATGTCGCCCAGTCCGGTGTGAAGAGGTACTCGATCCCATTTGCCGCGCCCGGGAGCGTCACTGCTCGGACAGCGAGTGTCAAGAGGATCAAGAGAAGAAGTGGAACAAGTATCCGATTCGTTCGCTCGATACCGCGCACGACGCCCTTGTAGATGATGAACGTACCGACTCCAAGAGCCGCGAAGTGATAGGCGAGCGGTTCATAGCTGTTCGCGAATGAGTTCCAGAGCGCAATATGGTCTTCCGTCGTTATGAGGGTTCCCGTGAAACCGTGGAAGAGATACTTCAGACACCAACCCGTCACGACGGAGTAGTAGAACATGATAGCAGTCGAAACGAATCCGACAAAAGCACCCATCCATCCAAACTTTTCCCCCGCCAGCATTGCAAGCGCGCCCACAGTGCCGCGGCGAGTGTACTTGCCGATCGCGAATTCCGCGATGACGAGTGGAATCGACCAGATCAACAAGAATATGACCCAGGGAATCAAGAACGAACCGCCACCGTTCTGAGCAACGATCCGCGAGAACCGCCAGATGTTTCCCGTCCCAACTGCGATGCCGATGACCGAAAGGATCATACCCCAGCGCGATGTGAAAAACTCTTTCTGCTCGCTGGGGAGCCGTTCAGACGACATTGTTCAATCCTGTTCGTCAGAAGGTCTTGAGACTTTGAGGTAGACTCGAATCATTTCGACTTTCTCGACCGGGTTATCACGCTGATCTCGATCCACCGCGGAAATCT
>JBHHZW010000056.1:0-9555 GCA_046758305.1 Bacteroidota bacterium
CCCGATACGATAAAGGTGCGGGCGCGGTGGCCTGTAGCGGCAGTAGCGATGCGGTTAGAATGATTTGTTAGTGGTTTTTCGGAATGCCAGGCGGTTTCGGCGGGAGCGCCTTGGGAGGTGGAGGTTTGAGGACGCGGTCTGGCACGACCCAAGCGTCCATGAAGCCGTTCTCTCGGAGTAGGGAAGACATCCGGTTTGCTTCAATTCGAGAGAGGAAATCTCCGACGCGTACTTTGTAATACGGTGTCTGGTAGACGATGTACACCCAATCGTTCAGTAGAAGCAGAGAGACGCTGTCTCTGAGCTGAGTGGCCCCTTCGATATCAGCAGTGCTCAGAACCTGGACACGGAAGCCTTGTACGGTATCGGGTGGAACGGTTTCGGGAACGGCGGCGGTATCAGGTCTGATCTGTTCGGTACGCTGGAGCTGCTGCACAATGCTTTCAACGGCAGGATCATAGTCACTTGGCCTGAAGGTTGTTTCATAGTCCTTTAATCGGACCTGGATTTCTTCCTGTTCGTCGTTTTCCAACGACTGAAATCCACTTGAACATCGCAGCCCTGAAACTGCCGTGATCACTAGAAACAGAATTTTCGCCCGCTGTGCCGACATCATCTCTTTCTTATCCTGAATATGTACCAACTGAATACCCTGGTGGCCTGGAGAGCTTTAGTATATTGATGATCGATAATTGCTGATTGTCCGTCCCGACCTTGTGGCGAAGCCACCCGCGAAGCCCCGTGAACCGGGGCGAAGCGATCCCTTTCCCGAAGGGACGGCTTCGCCGCGGGAACTTCGTGACACTTTGTGGTCGAGACGAAACCTCGTCCCGCACGCCGCTCGGCGAAGCGGGTAAAGAGGGACGGGTTGAATGCGATTCATAATTAATGATTTCTTGATTTTGGATTGTTAAGTGACGATTCGAAACGGCTCGATCATCGATCGTCGATCCACAATCGGCAATTCTAGTAGCTATATGGCGTAGCTCCCTCCCCACCTACGATTTTCACGCTCGCGCTCGCTCCAATTCGGTCTGCTCCGCTGGCCACCATCGTCAGCGCCTCTTCCCGGCTCCGAACGCCGCCCGCGGCTTTGACGCCCATCGCGCTCCCGACGACCCGCCGCATGAGGATCACATCTCCGACCGTCGCGCCGCCCTTGCTGAACCCAGTTGAGGTTTTCACGAAATCCGCCCCAGCACGCTTTACGAGAAGACATGCTTTGACTTTTTCTACATCGGTGAGGAGAACAGTCTCAAGGATCACTTTCGTCAGTACTCCGGAGCGTCTTGCTGTGCTCACGACGGAAAAGATGTCGTCTTCGACGTATTCGTGTTCCCCTGACTTCAACATCCCCACGTTGATGACCATATCGAGTTCCTGCGCGCCGTCCCTGATTGCGTCCTCGGCCTCAAGAACCTTAGCTGCCGTCGTCGTGGCGCCAAGAGGGAAGCCGATGACGGTGCAGACTTTGACTCTTGTGTCTTTGAGGAGACGCGCACAGAGTGAGACGTAGCACGGGTTCACGCACACACTCGCGAATCCGTACTTCTTGGCCTCGGCGCAGAGCTGCTCAATTTGTTGCTTTGTTGTTTCGGGCTTCAGGAGCGTGTGATCGATCAGCTTGGCAAGGTCAGTCTTGACACCCCCCGCCTCGTCCACACCAATGGTTGCACTCACGCGCGCTGCACCGCTGCTGACCACGTTGTGCACCCCTGCCTTGTTGTGGATGACGCAGAGTCCGTCGGTACAAGTCCCGTCCACGCAGCTAGAATGTGCGTCCACGGACTTGCTCCTCAACACCTCGTCTACGAGCCGGTCGATGTTTTCCTTGTCCACGGTTCCAACTCCGTTCGTTCCATGAGTATCATTTTTTTCTCAGCTCCGACACAGTGCCGTCAGCTGCCGATAGAGACATACGCCGGAGGCGTATCCCAGCTCGATCCAGACTTGCGGCTTCGCCGCACTTCGTGACACTTCGTGGTCGGGACTGGTGGCGTCTCTAGCGGAAATATCGCTAGGCATATTGGTCGGCGAAAACTGGAAGCAGTGAGTACCGTCGAGTTGCCCTTTCTCCACGAGCGTCGCAGCCTCCTCACTCAAGATAATAATCATTCAAGCAGGGCTTGGTAATTCAACTTCAGTTTTTCCAGCGTCGCTCGAAACGATGCTTCCTTCACCCGTTCGCTCTCAACCACTTCCTTTGGTGCCTTTTGGACAAACTCTCTGTTGGCCAGCTTCTTCCGAATCCCCTCGAGAATCCCCTCGACGCGCGAGACCTCTTTCCCGAGTCGCTTGCGCTCCACGGCCAGGTCAATCAACCCCTCCAGCGGGATATACACCTCTTGTCCGGCTACCACTGCACTGGCAGCGTGCAGAGGCTTCTTGACGTTCAAACCCGCTTCAGCCTTCTGCACGCGTGCAAGACGCTGGAGATACGCTTTGGAATCATTGAACAGGGCGATGTATTTTTTGTCATGGCAATTGAGGTAAACGTCGCACTGCTTCGAGGGCGGGACGTTCATTTCACTCCGTATGTTGCGGACCGCGCCGATCAGGTCCTTAACGAAAGCCATCTCATCCGTTGCTCGCTCGTCGACCCAACGCGCGTCGTAAGTAGGCCACGGCTGAACCGATATGCTCTCGCCATCCTTGCGGTCGCCCAGGTACTGCCAGAGCTCCTCCGTCAGAAAAGGCATGAAGGGATGAAGAAGTAAGAGTGCCTGTTCAAAAATCCAGAAGGCCCGATTCAGCACTGCTTCCTTCGAGGTTGCATCGCCCGATTCGTACAAGCGTTCCTTGATGATCTCCACGTACCAGTCGCAGTAATCGTGCCAGATGAAGTCGTAAATGATCCGGGTTGCCTCGTTGATCCGGAAATACTCCAGAGCGCTATCGAGGCCGGTGATGGTGGCCTGCAGACGACTCAGGAGCCAGCGATCTGCAAGGTCGAGAAAATCGGTTGATTGGAGAGAGCGAATCGTTTGCGCCAGAGGCGTCCGCCTGAAGCGGACCTTCGGCGGAGATAGTTTTTCCCCCATGGTTTCTGCAAGTTGCCATCGGTTGAGGAGAAGAAACCGTCCCGCGTTCCAGATCTTGTTCGCAAAGTTGCGGCCAATCTCGCACTGTTCATTGGAGTAGAGGACATCCTGTCCAAGCGGTGCTAGGTAAACTATGGAAAATCTGAGGGCGTCGGCACCATACTCGCGGATGACATCCAGCGGGTCCGGCGAATTGCCGAGCGATTTGCTCATCCTCCTGCCCTGAGCGTCCCGGATGATGCTCGTAAAGTAGACGCTGTGGTACGGCACGATATCCTTCACTTCAGCCCGCGGCGACCCATCTGGAAGTGGGATCTCGCCCATGACCTCCAGGCCGGACATGATCATCCGCGCGACCCAGAAGAAAATAATGTCTGGTCCCGTGACCAGGGTCCTCGTGGGATAGAAGTACCGAAGCTCCGCGTTGTCGCTTGGCCAGTCTAGTGTCGAGAACGGCCACAGCCATGCTGAAAACCAAGTGTCGAGTACATCCTCATCCTGACGGTACTGGCTGGATCCACATTTCAAACATCGGTTGGTAGGCTCTTTCTTGCTCGCGACCATGTAGTCGCAGTCCTCGCGCGTGCAGTACCATACAGGGATCCGATGCCCCCACCACAGCTGACGCGAAATGCACCAATCGCGGATGTTTGTCATCCAGTGCTCGTATGTTTTCACCCAGTGCTCGGGGTAATACTTTATGGTACCATCTAGGACGACCTGGAGCGCCCGTTCCGCAAGGGGCTTCATCTTCACGAACCATTGGTCGGAGAGATACGGCTCGATGATGGTGTCACATCGATAGCATCGACCGGCGCTGTGCAGGTGGTCTTCAACCTTCACGAGCAACTTCCCGTCCTCCAGGTCTTTCAGAAGCTGCTTTCGGCAGACAAAGCGGTCCAAGCCTTGGTACTGATTCGGCACGTTCTCGTTCATCCGTGCCGATGTGTCCATCACGATGAGCTTCCCGAGGCCATGTCGCTGTGCGATTTGGAAATCGTTCGGATCGTGTGCAGGGGTGACCTTCACAATCCCCGTTCCGAACTGAGGGTCGACGTATGCATCCGCGACGATGGGGAGCTTGCGGCCCACGATCGGCAATATGGCGTTCGTTCCCACCAGGTGTGTGTAGCGCTTGTCTTTCGGGTTGACCGCCAGGGCCGTGTCGCCGAGCATCGTTTCCGGTCGGGTCGTCGCCACAACGACTGACCGGTCAGAGTTCTCCAGTGGGTATCGCAGGAACCACAGGTGGCCTTTCGTTTCCGAGTGCTCGACCTCGTCGTCGCTGATTGCCGTATGATCCTTCGGACACCAGTTGACGATGTAATTGCCCCGGTAGACTAATCCTTTGTCATAGAGTCGGATAAATATTTCCTGCACAGCATTCGAGAGGCCTTCGTCCATCGTGAAGCGCTCGCGCTCCCAGTCGCAGGAGCAGCCAAGCTTTCGCAGTTGCTTGATGATCGTGCCGCCGTATTGTTCCTTCCATTTCCAGACTCGCTCGAGGAATTGCTCTCGTCCGAGGTCGTGTCGGGTTTTGCCCTCCTTCAGGAGCATCTTCTCGACCACGTTCTGTGTCGCGATCCCCGCATGATCGGTGCCAGGAATCCAGCAGGCCTCGTACCCCTGCATGCGCTTCCACCGGATGAGAATGTCCTGAATCGTGTTGTTCAGGACGTGGCCCATCGTGAGGATCCCGGTGATGTTCGGGGGAGGGATAACGATCGTGTACGGCTTTTTCGCGGGATTCGCGCGCGCGTGAAACAAGCCATGCTGTTCCCAGTAAACTTGCCACTGTTCCTCCGCTTCACGAGGAGAATAGGTCTTCGGAAGCGGAATCCGTTCCGTATCCGCGGTGTTTTTTCTCATAAGAGATTGCTGTCGCTCCAGGACGAGGCTGAGTGCCGTCGTGAGCCTCTGGATGTCACGACTTACTCGAAATGAGTACGATCCACCCGGAACAACTCCTTTCGTGCGACCCCGTCAACAGCGTCCAAAAGGCGAGTCGTCACCTTCATGCTAACGAATAGAACGAAATGTTCTTGTGAGTGTTGTTTGATTCCCGACCCTGTCGAGGACCGAAATGAGGAGCATGTGTGATCCTTTTCCAAAAGGTTTTTTCGGAGCGTACATCACGCGGTGTGTTTCCTCCTCGTACTCAGGGATCACTAGTTCACCATCAATATACAGTTCTATCGCGTCAGCATCAACACCCGATCGATCGTCCCTTAATCGGAATGAGATTTCCGTGGTTCGCGATGTGCGAATTCGAAGGCTGTGTACCTTTGGCGCCTCAAGATCTTCCTGGAGAGCGACTTCCCCAAGCGTCCGTTGGAGTGTCGCTGAGACCGTTCGCGCAATAGAATCTTTCTCTGAGCGCAGGAACTGCCATCTGTTTCCTGATCGAATGTACAGGCCGACCTTTTCAAACCGCTTGAACTGCTCTCCCGCCTTTAGTGTGAGTCGAACACCCGAGTTGAGGAGCTGATCGTCGGGGAGCAGAGCATAGGTCGTCCTCCCTGCCGTTTCCTGCTTCTCGATTCGGCAGAAGACCGTCTCGTACGTTGCTTGGGGGAGCGCGGTAAGGACCAGATCGCCGTCGTCGTACACTGTGAGCGCATCCTCGCGAGGAGCAATCGGATAGATCGTGAACTCCTCCTCCGCCTCCGTCCACAAGCCATTAATCTCTGCCCGAGCTCGGAGACGAATGGGTCCGGTTACTTCATCGGGTGGCCGAAATGCACCGGAATACTCGTGCTCGTTTCGCGCACGAAGGATGAGCCGCGAGACTTGTCCCGAATGATAAACCTGAAGGAAAGGGACAGCGGTAAAATGGCCGTCGGTTGTGACAGTGACGACGACAAAATCTCTGACAAATTTTTTTTCAATCGTGACGGATCGGCCGCTCACTGTCGGTTTCCGCAAGAAATAAAAGTAGGGAGCCGAACGGGTACCCCATCGGTCCTCCGCAACGATTTTCAGGAGGTCGAATGTTTGTCGTAAGGGCGGCATCTTCCAGCTCTTGGTGGCGGCATCGGTTCTTCTGCGGTCGAACGTGGACGTGATCCATGCCCTCTGTGCCAGAGACCGTCCAGACAGATGGATCCTTCTAACGTGGTTCGGTTCGTCAAACTCGAGCACCAGTGGCGAATGTGACTCTGCGACTCGCAAGGACGGTCGATGGTTCAAGATCAGCGTGCCTCGCAGCTCCGTGCTGTTTCCCTCGATGTCTGTGCAAACGATCCGAAACGTGTGCGGTCCCGCCTCAAACCGATGCGTGCTGAGCACTCCCGCGGAGGCCCCCCCTGGGTTGTACCATTCGAGACCATCCCCTGGCTCGACGTACAGTTTTCGGTATCGTCGGCGGTGTTGGGCGAGAAGAGGCCAATCAAAGTGCAGCGCGACCTGTTTTGTCTGTCGCACGAGGATGCGATTGTATTCACACGCGAACAGGCGTTGATCGTCAACGGAGAGCTCGACACGGTGAATCCCCACACTGCGCCATGAACCGTCCAGTCGGTCACGCGCTTCGACGGCAAGACCGATGTCTCCCGTAGCGTAGAGAGGCGCCGACAGCTCGTAGAGGTTTTTACTCCTTCGTTTCACGGTAAAGACCTTTGGCCCATGGTCGCCTCCAACCGTCGAGTGTGAGTTGAGTGGCGACGCTGCTAACTTCCGGATGATCGGCGGTGTTTTGTCAACGGGACGAAGTGTTTGAAACAACAGGGGGTTGACAGGATTGAAGTTCTGATCGTGAATCTCGAAGTGGAGATGTGCCGAACCCCTGCCGGTGTCACCTGTGAACGCAATGAGCTCACCCTTGCGAACGATGATGTCCTCAGGGTCGAATCGGTACCGAACCGCATACTTCCCCGCTCGCTGCTGAAGTTCTTCCACAACGGAGTTGATGAGCTCGTTGAACGTTTTGAGGTGAGCGTAGACAGTCACGTACCCGTTCGGATGCTGGAGGAATACCACTTTTCCGTAGCCCGAAGGTGAAACCTGAACGGAAGCAACAAATCCATCTTCCGCGGCGTAGACAGGGTATCCGGTACGATTATTGGTGCTGATGTCGATACCGCTGTGAAAATGCGTACGCCGGAACTCGGCGAACGAAGAGTTGATTCGCCTGCTCGCGTTCGTTGGCCAGATGGGCTGGAACGAGCTATCGACGGTCGCATCGACCGAGCGCACGTCATGGACGTCTCGGTCACTCGGCGTGACTCCATCGAGCAGGACTGGAGATACGCTTGCTATCTTCCATACCGGTAAACCAAGGGTGAGCAGTATGGCGGCAGCGGAAAGGACCCGTGGCATGCGTTGCATAGGATAGTTACTGGACCTAGCACGTCAGAAGGATGAGCCCCTCGAGTTCTGCTGTCAGACCATTTCCGGACGTGACAGGGCCGATACCTTCAGGAGTTCCTGTGAGAATGATATCCACTCGTTCCGGCGTAAAGATCTCTGAGACTTATGAGATGATCGAATCGATTCCGAAAATCATGTCTTTGGTGTTCCCTCGTTGACGCGACTGCTGACTGACGTTGAGCGAGAAATTCAAGTTCTGCGTAGTGCGAATTCTTTCTGTGGAGACGATTTCGGAAATGGGAGTAGAAGTGTCGAATCCTTTCGCAACGCTCCAGGGCAGTCCTTTTTTCTTCAATTCGAGTTGCACCTCCTGAAACGACATGCCAAGACCAATTCCACAGGATAACGCATGATCGTGAATCGAATTGAGAATGAATGTTCTTGCCCTCACTACCGGTCACGACGACGAAATCGACTTCATGGTCGAGTTCTTTCCGGCACTTCGGACATCAATTCTTTGGTGTATTCGCGGTAATTCGGTCCGAGACAAACGATATTTCCCACGTGGATTTGTTCATCGTTAGCCCGACAGTTAACAGTCTTCATGGAAGCGCACTCGCAAAATTTCATACAATATAAGGCGGGTCTCTCTGATTTTCAAGGGGAAAAAACAGCGCTCTAGTTACTAATGGCGATTGAGCGGAAGCGCATTCCTTTAAACCAATGCTGCAGATGTATTGCTTTTTTTCCACAAATCATTTACCTTAGGCACATTCAAACAAAGACCGCCCGAAAAATTGTCCCCCGCTAGGTATAAGTCTGTCGGTGTGGATGTTGCAGCCGGCGAGCGTTTGATAAGCAGAATCAGACCGACTGTTCAGTCGACTTTTTCTCGACGTGTACTCACGAACATCGGAGCTTTTGGAGCGCTCTTCTCGGCAAAATTTAACGAGTATCAACACCCAGTGCTTGTTTCGAGCATCGATGGAGTGGGAACGAAGTTGAAGGTCGCTTTCCTCCTTGACAGGCATGACACTATAGGTCAGGACCTTGTGAATCATTGTGTGAATGATGTGTTGGTTTGTGGGGCGAGGCCTTTGTACTTCTTGGACTATTTCGGTACGGGCAGGTTGCGACTTGAGGTGGCTGAGCAAGTGATCCTCGGCTTAGCGAAGTCGTGCAGGGAGAACGGTTGTTCGTTGGTTGGTGGGGAGACAGCGGAGCTTCCAGGTCTGTACGAAGACGGGGAGTACGACCTCGCGGGTGCGGTCGTTGGTGTTGTGGAAAAGAGGAAGATCATCGACGGTCGAAAGATTCGCAGCGGCGACGTTCTCATCGGACTTCCGTCGACTGGCCTTCACACGAATGGCTATTCCCTCGCCCGCGCAGTTCTGTTAAAGCACTTCAAACCGAATCGACACGTTGACGAGTTCCGCTGTACCGTCGGCGAGGAGCTTTTGAAGGTTCATCGTTCGTACTTGAATTCCGTTATGGCAATTTGCGACCTTTATCCCATCCACGGACTTTCCCACATTACCGGCAGCGGTATCGAGGGAAACACGAAGCGCATTCTACTCAAGCGACTCAAGCTGAAGGTCGATTGGAAGTCCTGGGAACGGCCACCTGTGTTCCAGGTAATTCAGCGCCTTGGGAAGGTGCCAGAAACCGACATGCGGAGGACTTTCAACCTCGGTGTGGGTTTGGTGATGGTCATTGGTCATCGCGATGTGGACGGCGTACTGCGCTCGCTCTGGAGGGTTCAAGAGCGACCGTGGGTCATGGGCGAGGTGGTGTGAGTTTCGTCATATCCTGTGTTGCTGCCCGACCGTAGATTCGGCTAGATTCGATCGTGGCTAATAAGAAGACGACAATCGATTCGGCTTTCCCGGAAGACTCGGGCCTCAACCCTGAAGAGATGAGGACACGGCTTCTTGAGGCTCAGGGCTTCTCAACGCGCGTCAGCACTCTGACGGAGATCGCTCTCGAGATCGACGCCGCGCGTTCGCGTGAAGATATTCTCAAAGTTCTTCGTAATCAGTCGAAGTGGCTGCTCGAGTACGATTGCTCCATCATCACACTGCTCAACCGGCCTCAGAGCCACTACATCGTCAATTCATTGTCCGCTCTGACGGACTCTCTCGACATCTCCCACAAGTACTTCAGTATCGATGAGGGGATGCTGGGGTGGGTCATCAAGCATCAGGCC
>JBHHZW010000057.1:0-9547 GCA_046758305.1 Bacteroidota bacterium
GATCGTCGTGGGAAAACCAGTGACTCCGAACGCAGCGGAGAGTTCCCATTCACTGAGCTCTTCGCCGGCGTACTGGACCTTCGCAGCTGACTCAGCATTCATCTTGACGAGCACATACTTGTGATTCAAGTACGTCATGACGCCTGCATGGGTATAAACCTCCGCATCCATTTTCTTGCACCAGCCGCACCAGTCGGTGTAGACATCTAGCAATACCTTCTTGTTTGCCTTCTTCGCTGCATCCAAACCTTCGGAGAGATTATACCACTTTAGGGTGGAACCTTCACCACCCAGAGGCGGTCCGTATCCAAGGCTGGCTACCAATAGACCAGCAGCCAGTGCCAGCGGTGCAAACGCATACCATCGCTTTTTATCCTGTCTATTCATCCTGATGGATACTCCTTATGGCCTAAAGGTAAGCTAAATTTCTAACACTTGCGCTGGTTTAGTCGTTCCTCGTCCACTGACTCGATACCTCCGCGTTGGAGGATACGTCTGCGCGAAGCTTTGATACGGTAGACAGAATGGCATCCAAGGCATGCTCAACCGTGATTTCGTCAAACTGGCACACCTTCGGGTCACCCGGACATCGACCCTGACAGAAGCCTTCTGGGGGAACGATGATCCGTGCCCGATTCCCTTTCGGTCCCCAGAGCTGAGGAGAGCATGCTGGCAAAGGGCAAAACATCGTCAGCGTTGGGACTTTCAGAGCCGCTGCAATGTGCATCGGTCCCGTACTCGATGAGAAAAGGCAGCGGAATTGTGCAATCACACTGATCAGCTGCCGGAGAGTCAGTTTACCTCTCAAGTCTATCAAGCGTTCGGAGCGCGGAAACCCGGTGTCCCGGTGTTTACCCGTGATTACCATCCGGACATCGGTCGGAGCGCGGATGAGCAGCTTCTTGGCCAGCTCTACATATCTCTCGACCGCCCAGTTGGGTGAGGATCCGCCGCTTTCCGGGTGGATGCCGAAAAGAAAGTCGGAATCCTGGACACCTGCATCCGACAGAATTTTTCGTCCATTCTGTCTTTCTTCGGCAGTGAGAAATATCTCGGTGTTGAGGTCGTCAGAACGAACTCCGATTTTCCGGCCCAGGTCGAGGCAGTAATCGGCCTCATGGCGCAGCGGAACGTATTTGTTGCGGCTGACGGTCTTCATGAACGTCAGAGCTTCGTAGAACTTTAGGCCCACACCAACACGCCTCGGGATACCCGCGAAGAAGAGCATCCAAGCCGCTCGCTGGGTGGGGAGGAGCAGAAGCGCAGTGTCAAACTTGTACTTCCGCAGCATCCGGACCCGGTGCCAGAAACCCTTTCTCCCTTTGTCCTCACCTTCGTAATCGTCAATCAAGATCTCGTTCAAGTGGGGGTTGTGAAGCAGAACGTGGGTTGTATACGGGCGAACCATGGCTCCAAGAAATGCCTCAGGATACGTTTGGCGCAGAGCTCGAATCAGCGGAGTCGCAAGGATCACATCGCCCAGCCGGTCGGTTCGCACAACCAGGATGCGTTTCGTCCGTGGCGCTCGAAGGAGTCGCGAGGTTCTCATCTCTCAGTATGTATCGGCATAGAGCTCTTGCTTTTGGAACAGGGCATACCTGCGCGTTTCGAGAATCAGTTGAAATCCGGGCGGCAGCACATCTCCATATCGCCCGATACCTTTGATGAGCAGCTCAGAGCGTTCGACAACGAGATAGAACTGACCTGGTTGGGAAACTCGGCTCGCGAGAAAGTCTCGAATGCGATCGCTGCCGGCTTTCAGGTGCATCCTCAACACGAACTTCGACGGATGCCAGCCGAGGTCTGCCCCATCCAGATAATAGCTGAGCTGTGGATTCCGCACACCACCGACGATGTAGAGCTCGGAATAGGAACGCTGTTTCAGAAACTGTGCAAGACCGTTCGCACCGTCATCGTGCCGAAATCTGTCCAATATAGCCACGGAAAACAAGAAAACCAAAACGAGAGGTACCAGCATCAACGACGGCAGACGAACAGAGAGCCACCGCTGTGAATGCTGCCTGCTCTGCAATTCGTACAATACGAGAATCGCGAAGGCGGAAAGCAAGAGGAAAAGTCCGACAGCGTAGAGGTCGGGTATCGACGGCATTTGAAGCTGCGCGAGACTGGTGATGAGGTTCTTCGCGGCGATGCGCCATTCATGCTTGAGCGACCAGCCGATGGAAATCACGGTAAGGACGAGCAGCAACAGGTGCGCCTTTCTGGGGATCTCTTGTTTCGTCATCCTCTCCACGACGTGAGCCGCCAGCAGTGAAATAGGGACGAAAAGTGGGAGGATGTACACGGCAAGTTTCATGCGTATCGCCGTGATGATGAGGAAATAGATCGCGAACCAGAGGAGGAGGAAGAACTCTGCAAAAGACCCGCGATGTCGAACGACTTTCCAGAATCCGTACAGGGACAACAAAATCGCGTACGGAATCGTGACGATCAGCTGGTTCGGAAAGTAGAGCGGGCCAAGGGGCTTGAAACTTTCCTCGATGAACCGGAAAGTTTCGTTCAGGGTTGCCCCGTTCCCTCCGAGTCTGAGGCCGACCATATGGGTGACGGTCAAGAAATACAAGGGATCCCCATCCCCGTATCGTATCGTCATCATCGCATGCCAGGGGAGAGCGATCACAAACGCTACTGCGGTCGATACGATGATCGCCTGAACATGGCGTGCCCATCTAACCCGATCGAAGACGAGCATCGCAGCCAGAGCAACGAATGGAAAGATCAGGCATACGAACAGCTTCGTCATAAGCCCGAGGCCGATGGCAGCGCCCGCAGCCAAGAAATACCGCCAGGGCTTCGTGCTGTCAAGGGAGAGGAGGTAGAGGTATGCGCCGAGGGTCAGGAAAAACACCAGAGCAACGTCGAACTGTCCCTGTCGGGTCCAGAACGTGTAAAACGGGTTCAGACCCAGGAACAGCGCAGCGATGAAACCAGTCGTGTGGCTGAAGAGCCGTGTTCCGAAAAAATACACCAGAACGATGGTACACGCGCCAAAGACAGCCGAAAAAAATCGAGCAGAAAATTCGTTGACGCCAAAGACCTTATAGGCGAGCGCGGTCAACCAGACGTAGAGCGGAGGGTGTGACGAAGAATAAGCTCCGTCGATGCCGTGAGGGGTTTGGTCGAGCCAGTCACCGAACTTCAGGACGGTCTGTGCACGAATCGCGTAGGTTGATTCGTCGTACGGCTGGAGGTCAAGGTATCCGAGGTTGACAAAGCGCAGGAGCGCAACAACGATCACGATGCCGATTTGAAATCGTTGGTCCGCTAAGAGTTCGCGCACTTTCATTAGGTGAAACTCAGCAGTTGATATGTATTAGAGCTCGATCGGGAGAAAAAGGATGCAGGCGTCCCCAAGGTCGAATACGAGCGAAGAAACGGAGTAGTCAAAGCGAACGAAAGCATGCCGTGGACCAAGACGGCGCGCGACAAAGCGGACCGGCCTCATCACGATTAATCGTGTTGGCTTCATTGTTCTTCTCTACGTATGGAGTCCTTGTGAATCCACGACGAACTTCGTATTGCGCGTCGCAGGTGATGCGCGGCAACGTTAGGCGGCGTCATTGAGCACAGACAGTGTCCTGAGGGCAGCCTCATATTTTGTCCTGATCATCTCCTGTACCCGCGGGCTCAACTTGTTCCAGCTGTGTTCCAGTTTCGCCTTCACAAACCTTGTCCCTTCGTCAATTCCCATCCCGTGCTGAACAAAAGCGAGATGCAAGAGAGAAGGCACCTGTTCAATGTGGCTCAGGGCATCGGCATTGGCAAGGCACTCCGCCTCCGCACTTCTTTTCTCTCTCGGTACGCTCGCTCGGTGTGCAGCAATGCAGTGCTTAACCACTTCGATCTTGTGTTGCGGATAGCCAATACGCTTCAGAACCTTTTCTGCCTCTACTGGGCCATGCAGGTGATGGTCTTCGTAGAGGGCCTTGTCTTTGACGCTGGCATAGTCGTGTAGCAAAGCTGCAATCTCGACAATTTCCGGATCAGCATTGAACAGGCTAGTCAAGCGTTTCCCATTCTTGGCGACTTGTGTAATGTGATGTGTCCAGATGCCATAGCCGAAGATGTTTGTTTCCTTAGAGCAGGCTACCTCTACAACTTTCTCGATTTCCGTAATCATGGTAATCCTATCTTGGAATGTGGCTAAGCCAGTCAGTTGGGTAAGTGCCTAACGTATACACAGTTTTCGAAAAAAGTCAAGCCACTTCGGGAGCGATGGCAAAACCGCTCTGCCAATGATCACGATGCCGACCTGAAATCGTTCGTCGGCTATGAGTTCGCGGAGTTTCATACGGTGAAGTTCTGCAGTTGATATGCCTTAAAGGTCGATCGAGAGAGAGAGGATGTGCGCGTCTCCAAGGTCGAATGCAAGCGAAGAAAATGCATAGTCAAAGCGAACGAAAGTATACTGTGCACCAAAACCGAGCGTGAGTCCGCGGCCCTCGGAGTTCCATAGATAGCCGATCCGGAGGGCCACCGTTTGTTTATAGTCGAGTTCTCCGCCCGTGTTGATCCGTACGTCTCCTTCTTCAAAGACAGAGAACCCATCGGCCGCGAGGGAGATCTTGCTCTCGAGCGCCTCCAGCGGAATTGTGTAAGCCGAACCGACGCGAAACGCTGTCGGGAGTTCGGACGATTCGGTCCGAAGTTTACCCATCGAGCCAAGGTTGGTCAAGGCGGCGCCGAAGCGTAACGACCCGTCCCGCTCCGCGGGAGTGTAGACTGCTCCAAGGTCGAAGCCGAATCCGGATGCCTCGTCCACGAAGATCTTTTCGTAGAGAAACTTTGCCGTAATACCCACGATAAAATGCCTATCGAGCTCATACGCCGCGGAAATCCCGGTCACAAAATTCTGAGCGTTGAAGATGGCTTCGGGAGGGCCGGGCCTGGTCCTGACCTCAATGTCGCTGATTCGTGTCGAATTCAGATGGAAGCCGAGGGTGATCTGGTTGAACGGTACCGACGCGGCGAGGAATTCCGTACGGATGTCCTGAACCCACTCCTTGTGCATGAGCGTGAGATTGGCTTTCTCGAGCAAGCTCAGTGCGGCAGGGTTGTAGTGCAGCGCAGATGCGTCGGCGCTCAAAGCGGCATGCGCTTCGCCCATCCCGATAGCGCGGCCACCGACACCGAGCTTCAGGAACGAAAGCCCTGATTGGCCCGGCTGCGCAAAAACGGCGGCGGGCACAAGAATCGGAAAAACCGCACCTAACAGAAATCTTCTAACAATCCGTTGCAAGCTGGGCGGCCGGGTGCAGGGCGGATTCTTGCAGGCACAGACGTGCGTATGAAGGTCACTCATCGCTCAAAACCTCACCGATAGTGCGACCATATGGATGCCGCCTGGGGCAAACGATTCGAATACATAGGTATAATCGAGCGAGGTGGTAAATTGGCGTACTTCCCGCTCCAACGAAATCCCGAGCGCCGGCTTCATGTTCTCCTTTGGCTGGTCCGGGTCGATGCGATCGATTCCACCGCGCAGGGACACATTCTGCGTGAGGTTCAGTTCGGCGCCGAATCGCAGCGCGTTCGTTCCTTGATTGCTGGTTTCAAAGTCGGCAGAAATCAAGCCGTAGTTGTTCGGGAGCCGGTACGCGGCCCCGACCCGCCAGAGCGTCGGAAATCTGTCCGTGGTTGTGTTGCCGGACTGCCCGTACAAGCTCGATGTGTCCCACGTATACCGCGCGCGGACGTCCTGCACGGCAGCTCCGACGGAGAGTTGTTCGCTGATTCGGAGAAGCGCACCGAAATCAAACGCGATTGTCGTTACGGAAAGATCCTCAAAAAGCCTGTTGTGATAAAGCTTGATCGTGATTCCGATTGCAAGGTTCTCGTGAAATTTGTTTGCGAATGTCAGGAAGACTTGGTTTTCCGACGTTGAATACGTGGAGGTATGGGCTCCGTCGCTGTCTCGGCCGTCGATATCGCTCACGCCAGAATTGATGATGCCGAGGGCGATGCCGGCGGTCGGTTTCACGTTCTGTGTGTAGCTCAAGAAATTCAGCGAGCGGTCGAGCGAAAGAATCCCGAAGGCGGCAGAAGCGAAGCGGTGTTCGGCGAAGGGCGTGACCGCGGGATTGTAATGTGAGTTGATCTCACCACTGACGACCCCTGTCATCGCGTTTCCCATTCCTAATCCGCGGGCACCGAATCCCATCCGCGCAAACGTCCCAGCACTCCCTGCGAGCTGCGCGAACGTCGCAGGCGGAACAGTTATGAGAACAATGCTAAATATTATAAAGCCTGACTTTGCCATTAGAAATCATCAGTCATCGCTCATCATTGACGAATCAGCCGTGGATAAGACGGGGTCTTCGTTTCACCCGCACATTCTTCCTCGAAGAAGTCCTCCACGAATCGAGTCGACGACGTTCGAGACAATCATCAATTATCTTTCAGAATTCACCAATCAAGTGCTATTGTATCAGCAGCACTTTGGCCCACATGGGTTCGTCGTCGCTCACCGATACTCGGTATAAATACACTGCGTTCGCAATGCGATTCCCCTCGTCATCGCGACCGTCCCAGATTTCGTCGTGCTCACGGAGGCCCGAGCGCGAAGCGTTCCGGATGACCGTGCGGACGAGGTTCATGCCGAAATCGAACACCTCGACGGTAACCAAGGCGTCCTTGCCGCCGGTGCTGTAGTGGAAGCGCACGACTTCGTCGTCCGGTGAAAATGGGTTCGGGTAGGCATACGTGAGTGTCGACGATCCAACCGACTGGAACGTTCTCAGCACTTGCCAGGATGACCCGAAGAGAGCCGCGCCGTTGTCGACCGTCTTGACCAGACCATCCTCGCTTCCGGCGTACACGGTGTCACCGATGACGCCGACCGAAGCGAATCCGACGGTCGTAATCTGCTGCCGCGATGACGGGTCGATGATGGTTGAAGACCGGGTCCACGAAATCCCTCCGTCGTCCGTGCGGTAGAGCCCGTTCTCGGTCGCGACGTAGACAATTGAGTCTTTGAACGCAAAATCGAACGCCCGGATGCCGTGCAGCAGGTTGACCCACGTTTGGCCGCCGTCATCTGAGTAGCTGATGCCGAATTGTTCGTTCGGGTCCTCTGCCCTCCAGTTGGTCGTCCAGATTCTGCTCTTGCCATCGAACTGCTGCTCTGCGATGGCGATGACCCAGTTGCCGAGGATGGATTGTTCCTGATTCTGGTGGCTGAACTTCGACCAGCTTATTCCACCGTCGGTCGATTTGTTGACGCCTCCCGCGGTACCGCACCAGATGACGGAGTCGGACTGTGCATAGACAGCGAATGCGAGAAAATTATTATTTTGTCGGGGGTCGATGAAAAAATTCAGCGTGTCGGCGGGCGCGACGCTGTTCCGGTTGTCCGGTGGAAGCACAATACGCTGCCAGGTCTGCCCGTTGTCTCTCGATTTTCGCAGTCCGCTGGCCCAGCTGGCGATCCAAACCATTCCTGTGGAGCGCGCGACGTCAAACGTCACGTTCTGTTCCGGGACCACTACGGGGAGGATTTTGAGCTGGTTGATGCCGTACTGAATCAAGCTGTCTGCCTGAGTATCGAGGGTCTGGTCGATATGATTCCAGGTCGAGCCGTTATCGATTGAGAAGGTGTAACCGCTTCCCGTCTGAATGTCTTGGTCATCGACTTCTTTGGAGAATCCTGTTGAAGCCCAGACCGTATCGCCGCGGACTGCGATGGCGAAGATGTCGTCGTTGGCGAATTCAGGGATTGCGCGGAAGTGTTCCCAGCTCACCCCGCCGTTCGCCGTGCGGGCGAGTCCTTTGGACGTGCCGATCCACACCGTGCTGCTGGCAGTGACGATGTGGGCCACGTTGTTGCTCGGTAGGCGCGGAGTTTGAGTTTGCTCGATCGCATCCAGCTTGAAAGATCCAGGTTTCAATTGTGAAATAGCTGCAGAGCAGAAGTACATCAGCAAGGCGATATGGAGAAGGGTCACTCTCATTTTACGGTCAGCGTGTGGAGGATTGTGTTGCTCACCGCACCGGACTTGTCGATAGCCTTAAATCTGAATGGGAAGGGGCCTGTTTCATTTGTCGAGTCGAGCTGGATTCTGATGGAATATGTGCCGTCCCCGGAAGTCATGTCTCCGCTCACCTGGGTGTTTCCGTCGTCTTTTAATTGAAACTTAAAAGTAGAGTCTGACGAAGCGAGGCTTTTAAAGAACACTTCGGCGACATCATTGAGCCCGTCAGGGTCACTCGCATCTACGGACATGTCGAAGACTTCGGACCCTGTCTGCGGCAGCTGGACGCTGTCGGGCGCCTGCAGGTTCGAAATCACAGGAGGGCCGTTCTGAAGTCTGACCACTGACAATCTTCGCTGAACCGCATTGCTTATCAATCCCGACTTGTCGGTGGCAAAGAACTGGATGGAATAGTCTCCGATTTCGGTCCTGCTGATCGCGAAGTTAATGGTTCCGCTGTATGTGCCATCTGAAGTCGAGAGATCCGGGGCGATGCCGTCGTCGTGCAGCTGCCCGAGAAAGGAGACACCGGACTCTGCCGGTTTCATAACAAAATATTCGACGCGTGCGATATCCTCGAGGCCGTTCGGGTCTTCGACTATGGCCGCTGCCAGAACCGAGATTGTCACGCTGTCTGAGGTTCCGGTCTGGATCGTGTCGGAGTTAACGATTTCAGGGGAAACGCTCGCTTCACTCAGAAAAGGAGGGAGGCCAGTGACATCGATAGGGCTATCGTCTCTTTCGGAGCACGACGAAAGGAAGCCGAGCAGCAGTATGACACGAATCGTTCTCATAACAAAAAACCGAGCGCCCGTCGTGAGAAGGCAAGCCACTCGGCTCAATCTCTTCGGACAGTTGCTACGCTGCATGAAATTCGGTGTACTTCGCTCCAGGATGTTGAAATTTCAGGCGTAACAACCGTCTATGAAGTTCTCCAACTGTGAAAAACTCGCTCGAAAGTAGCGAAATTGGGGGAGAAAGTCAAGGTGGGTTTCGAGCTTGATTGGCCGCGAGTAAGAGGACGCGCCGAAGAACCGTCAAGCTGGAGCTAGGGGAGGTCGTGGGAATCTTACGAACAAATGGTACGGGAAAAACCACAATGTTTGGGAACATTATCGGAGAGATCAAAGCGAACCCAGGAATAGGAAATTAATCTAGCGAAAATGAATAGTGCAGGCGTCATTCGTGTCGTCACAAATAAAATAGCAATTAAGGCAACCTTTCCAGGTTGTCAATACCGAACGATGCGGAGTTTGCGCCTTCCTCTTCGGGCGATATAACGATGAAGATTTTTTCATCATTTCCGCGGGTCTAATAGTGTGGCAAGTTATGCGTTCTTGAAACAGGAGATTTCGCTTTTGGGGACGTAATAGCAAGATTCGACCGTGGCGCCTGGATACCGATTGAATCTAACAAGACCAAACGCGAATAGATCTTCCAAGTATAAGTCATTCTACATTCAATAGAGAGTGCTGATTTACTATTGTAATGCGTGTGTTGCGGAACCAAATAGTAAACGAGCTTATCAGAGAACGGCTAGGACTTGGCTGTAAAAC
>JBHHZW010000058.1:0-9545 GCA_046758305.1 Bacteroidota bacterium
ATCCAGGGACGTCTGCTTGACGGGCTTAACGGAGGACAGCCATGTGAAAGAGCTCCACCGATGGCGAAATCTCTTTCACAACGCGCTGACATCACAGTTCGCTACAGCAGTCTGTTGAAAAAGAAAGCAGTTAAGAATCCCGCGACGGTCGCCATCGCCACGAAGGGCCCACCGTGTTCGTACGCCTGTGGCATCATGGTGTCTGCCAGCATTGCCAGGATCGCTCCTGCGGCGACCGACTCCGCGATAGCGAGGATCAACTCCGGGGCATCCGAGAGAAAGATGTTCCCCAACAGCGCCGCGATGCCGCTCAGAACAACAAGCGACCCCCACAGTCCGAGGATTTTTCTCGTCGAGTACTTGTTCTTCATCATTCCTGCCGCGCTCGACATGGCCTCGGGTAGGTTCGAAATGAAGACCGCGACGATAAAGGCAAACGCCATCGACTTCTCCGGACTGATGCTGGCTCCGATCACCAGCGACTCCGGTAGACCGTCAAGGACAACGCCCAGAAAAATCGCCAACGGCGCAGACTTGCTCCCCACATCTCTTTCCACCAAGGCACGTTCCTCCGTGGGCGTAATGGTGACACTGGCATTTGCAACTGCAGCCTGCTGCCAGCGCAGTCGATCTTGCTCTGCTTCCGCACGCCGGAGGGTCGTGGTGCTGAGTCTCTGCGCCAAGAGTCGAGAAACAGCAAACGTGAGGCGCGGCGAGCTTGCGATCAGGTGGTCAAAATTCTGTTTGGTGACACGCCAGAGTTCAACATCAGTCAGTGTAATGGCGCTCGCTGAACGAGTCTCACCCGTGAGCAGCGCCATCTCTCCGAACGACTCTCCCGCACCGAGCTTCGCCACCGATGTTTCGGCTGCCTCTTCACCGGTCGCTGAAGCGCTGGTCCGATTTCCAGACCGCACTACGATGTTGACCTCTCCAGACTTCATCAGGTACAACGCGTCCCCTTTCTCCCCCTGCTCGAAAATTCGCTCGCCTGCGCTGTAGTGCACCGACTCCACGAACGGAACGATCGCGTGAACCTCTTCAGGCGGGAGCGACCGCAGAATGTGGACTTTGCTCAACTCACCGAGGATTTCTGACGCCCGTTCCTTCTTTTTCTTGAGGGCGAAGTGACGCTGCGTCGACGGCTTGCGAAGATAGCCCCCGCGTTGATCAAGCCAGTGGTTGAATGCGGTAAAAAGGAGGGCACCGAGGATGAAGCCAACCGCAAGAGGCCAGAATCCGCTCTTATGGAACGCTTCCTCGATGAGATCAAAGGCGAGCGCAGACACCAGCATTCCGCTCCCGAACGCCATAACCACGGCAACCATTCGCTCCTGAGGCCGAAAATAAATTCCGACAAGAGCCCCGACCAGCAGCGCGGAGGCAGTCAGTACTCCATATCCGAGAGCAGTAAGTTCCAAATCACCAGTTCCCAACGATGAACGCAAAAGCCGCGAATGGAACGCGTCAAATAATACAAAATATGATGCGAAAAGCAACTGACAGATTCATCGAGAATGACCCAACGACTCCTTGACCGGGCTCCGCACAGCCCCCGAGAGCCTTCCTCCATCACTTATTGGAGACCAAAGGAGGCAACGATGCTCTCACGAGCAAACGCCTGAATTCAGAGACTGGTGACGAGCAGATTAAGATGGGATGCTTTGCCCACGAGACAGACAGGATTCCATTTCGGGGCACAGGGGAAGTCGCACCGATGGGTTTCGGAGAGTTTTCAGCCTCCTGCTGCTGAGGAAGACACAGACCATCAAGCAGAGATCTGCCCCTGTGGAGTGAATGCCGCTGTTGATTCACCCCACGCGCATGGGTCGGTGAGCCAATTCACTCTCGGCCGCTTTAAGTTACTTTAGAGGAGAATCCGCAGCGGGATTAAGAGTCCGCACTGTATTCTGGACAATGAGGGATTGAACTTGCTGGTTGAGTTTCTGATACTCGGGATCCTGTTTCAGCTTGGCAATCTGCTGTTCTCGCTGCTGCTGGGTTTCGAAACCCGTCATCCAGACAGCTTCGTCCTGTGTTTCGACAGGCTTCCATGCGCCGACAAACCTGATCCCGTATTTTTGGTACAGAGGAAGGAATCTGGGAAGCATCGAGAGATACTCATCGACTTTACCTGTCTTGACTTTGGTGGTGTATTCGGAAAAGATCATGCCAACCTCCTCGTGATAGTGATGAGACTTCAGTGGGTGTCCCAATCAAAATACAACAGATTCAACAAAAGTCAAGGTCACTACCTGACTATTGCACGGTCTTGCAGCTAAGCTTACACTTCTCTAGAAAAATGATCGGAAATTTCACGGAAAGACAGTAAAAATTTCAGAGCACGACCGAGACCTGTCCGCCCCAGACATCAAGGTACGGCTGAGGGTCGGTCTCGACGAGAGTCCACGCATAGCCAGCCTTAAGCAGGACCGTCTGACTGATCTTGTAGCCGACTCTAACGGCGTACTGCCGGATCCGGCTATCCCATCAGATCGTTGTGCCGAGGTCACGAGGGCCATCAGTGGTGCCGAACTCGAGGAGGTTCAGCCTGCCCGAAACAAGGAAGAAATGGAGATTTCCAGCTCTTTTCTGCGGCTCCAAAGCCTCAAGAAGTTCTCCGCAAGAATATCGATCGCTTCTTGATAATCATGAGGACCTCCTGTTGGATCATAATGGGAGATTTGTGAGGAGAGCTTGCTTAGGGGCGTTTACAAGAAGGTCCAGAAGAACTATTCAGCAGACTGGAGTTCGTGAGCGATTCTTTCTACGTCTGACCAAACGCGGAAAAGATTCTCGGAGCAAATTTTTCTGATGTCCTCTTCGGAATAACCGTTTTTCAATAACTCATATATCAGATTTGGATAATACGATACGTCTTTTAGACCATTAGGAAGAGAATCTCCAAGACCATCGAAATCGGAACCCAGGCCGACGTAATCCACGCCAACCAATTGCACCACATGATCAAAATTGCTCACAACGTCTGAAATATCCGCAAAATCAATGGAATTCTCCTCTCGATATCTCTTGATGTACTCCTGTGCCGCTTCGTCATCCCATGTCAGATTGTTGGTTTCCAGATACTCCCGAATAGGTTCCACGGCTATACGATAATCGTCATTTACAAATGACGACCCAAAGTTGATTTGAATGACTCCGCCATTTTTTGCCAAGAACTGGATCATATCATCATCCATATTGCGTTCCCATCCGGGCGTAAAATATCGACACGACGAATGCGAGGCGATCACAGGCGCCCTGGAAAGTTCCATGACTTGGTAGAAAGCATCGTCAGAGATATGCGAAACATCAATCATGATGCCCAGGCGATTCATCTCTTCAACCACATCTCTACCGAAAGGGCTTAGACCCCTCCACGTGCGTGTTGTGTCGTATGATGAATCGGAAATATGGTTGTCCTTCGAATGCGTGAGCGTGATGTAGCGAATCCGCCGATCGTAGAAATATTTTAGATTCTCGAGTCTGCCTTCAACAGCGGCACCGTTTTCCATTCCCATCGGGGCAGAAATCCTGCCTTGTGCGAATTGTGCTTTCACATCTGCAACCGAGGCAGCAATGGAGAACTTTTCAGGCCAATCAGAAGCGAATTTTTCCACGATATGAATTAGTTTGTCAGCTAACTCTCTGGCACCACCTTCTTTTTCATACTCAGCTGGAATATAAATGGACATAAACGCAGCATTGAGTCCGCCTTCTTTCGCCCTCGGATGGTCAGGGTCTCCGCTTTCGGTCCGTATCGAAATATCTTTCATTTCTTTGAAAAGCCGAGAGGGCGTATCGATGTGAGTATCGGCAATGATATATTTCTGAGCTAATTCATAGGATTTTTCTTTGAGCTTATCGTCTGTTAATACTGTTTTCTCTTCCCAATCGGTAGAGGAACCGCCGACGATAAGCAGAACTATTAGGAGTAGCCCAAGAATTGGCTTCATGGTTCAATATCCAACGAGCGATTGGACAACATTAACTTACCTCAGAAATTTTCAGCAGCTAACTGATTACAAGACAGAGGGTTATTGGAATTCTTCTTGACTTCCTCGTTCTCTTGATGCCGACTACCAAAAGTGCACGCAAATCTCCATTTCTTCAAGCCCATTTTCTTTAAAAGTACACCGAACCTTGAATCCGAGCGAAGAAAATCGAGTCTGGGGTCTACTCCGAGGGAAATCAGCGTGTCATCTAGCTAAAACAACGCCATTTGTTGGCTTGTCGTCCACGCCAAACCGCGTGCGGATCTTGAAGCAACGCTTACACCTTTTCCATAGTCGCCAGAGCTTGCGGAAACGTTCCTGCTCCCTCGACGAACTCTTTGCAGCGTAGGCCTCGGCCGACGGACTCACCTGCGGATGCCGCAGCACTGGTCTTCGCTCGTGACGTATGACTCCGATGTCCCGGAAATGCTCCAGCGAGGGCTACGTGGGATGATCGCGGTTTTCTCACGGAATAAGGTCCGGATGCCTCTACTGCTGGGTCGCGGAGCCCTACTCTGGGAGCGGCTGGTCTGAGTTCCAGATGTCGACCGCCCAACGCCACGAGCCGTCGGGCTGCTTCCGTAGTATCAGCAGGTACTTACCAGTGTCGCTGACCGCCTCCGGCATGTCCTCGGTGCTGGACGTGACCGAGTAGGTGCCCCGCTCGTAGCCGAGACCGCCGCCGCCGTCCACCTGTGCCTCTGTCAAGGTCACCTCCGTGACCGTAAAGGACGCATACCACGCCCCAATATCCGATCGGCCTTCGACCAGCGGCTGGTTGGGCGGCATCAGCACAGCATCTTCAGTAAATTGCGCGCCCGTCGCAGCCGAATCACCCGCCAGCACGGCCTGGACGTACGCCTCGCGGGTGCTCCGGGTCGCCGCCACGTCCTCCTCAGACAACTGACCCACCTGAGGCGCCGGGCAGGCCGAAAACGTTAGGGCAAGTGCCATCACCAGCACTATCGAACGTGTACTCATGGAAACCTCCTCGTTAGAGAGTGGGAAAGTACGTCAGCCTGTTAGGTTTGCCAAAAGGCAATGAATGAAGGCAGGAAAATCAACGTGTCATCCAACTAAGACAACGCCATTTGTTGGCTCGCCGTCCACGCCAAACCGCGTGCGGATCTTGAAGCAACGCTTACACCTTTACCGTAGTCGCCAGAGCTTGCGGAAACGTTCCTGCTCCCTCGACGAACTCTTTGCAGCGTAGGCCTCGGCCGACGGACTCACCTGCGGATGCCGCAGCACTGGTCTTCGCTCGTGACGTATGACTCCGATGTCCCGGAAATGCTCCAGCGAGGGCTACGTGGGATGATCGCGGTTTTCTCACGGAATAAGGTCCGGATGCCTCTACTGCTGGGTCGCGGAGCCCTACTCTGGGAGCGGCTGGTCTGAGTTCCAGATGTCGACCGCCCAACGCCACGAGCCGTCGGGCTGCTTCCGTAGTATCAGCAGGTACTTACCAGTGTCGCTGACCGCCTCCGGCATGTCCTCGGTGCTGGACGTGACCGAGTAGGTGCCCCGCTCGTAGCCGAGACCGCCGCCGCCGTCCACCTGTGCCTCTGTCAAGGTCACCTCCGTGACCGTAAAGGACGCATACCACGCCCCAATATCCGATCGGCCTTCGACCAGCGGCTGGTTGGGCGGCATCAGCACAGCATCTTCAGTAAATTGCGCGCCCGTCGCAGCCGAATCACCCGCCAGCACGGCCTGGACGTACGCCTCGCGGGTGCTCCGGGTCGCCGCCACGTCCTCCTCAGACAACTGACCCACCTGAGGCGCCGGGCAGGCCGAAAACGTTAGGGCAAGTGCCATCACCAGCACTATCGAGCGTGTACTCATGGTGACCTCCTGGTTAGTAGAGTGGGAAAGTACGTCAGCCTGTGTGGTTCCTAGAAAACCTAAAGAACTTGGCAGTGAAAATCAACCAGTCACTCAAAGTGCACAATAGGTTGAAGGGCTCTGTTCTGTGAAAAAAGTAATTGCGGTTTTGGGTCAACGGTGTTATTTTTCCGAGCGCAGCGTAACGAACGTGATAACCTCGACTTGCGGGGGCCAGGTAAGCTCCGCGGACTTCGCCGAAGTATAGCAACCGTTCCAAGGCTAACCCCTGGTCAATCCGAGAAGAGCTAATTCCTCTCAGTCTTTTGGCTGAGCACTGTCGCACGTTGTTCTGATTAAGCCGACATAGATCTGCGGGACTAACAACTTTTCGAAAGGAGGTGCTTCTGACTAAAGTACAACGCATTACCTAATTCGTGGCAAATCTCGAAGATAAGCCACGCGCTTTCATTAAGGTCATGCAAGACCTGAAAGCTAAGAACATCGGCTTGGCAGGTTCGTGGGCGTTTGGAACCAGCGAGGGGAGGGCACAGTTACAGACACCGCATTTGAATTCCATTTTCTGCAAATATTAACCTTCGTTGCTCCAAAATCCTTCGGTAGCCGCCCAAGCCGCTCGGCTGCAATGATCCGTTAGGCGAGGACCTACTCTGTGGGACTGAAAACTTAGCTTTGGCTTGGAGCACGCGAAACGATTAAATTGTACAACCATGCGAAAATGGCACCGCCAATTAATCCATCCACTAATCCCCAAACCAGGCCGATGATGCTACCAATTGCACTTATGCTATAGCCACGGTACACGCGGCCGATGTAGGTGGTTTCTCCAGTTGCACCATCGAAGGCAATGATCCACCAAGTCATTAGTAAAAGTCCAATTCCCCAAATCAAACCAACGGTAAGCGCAAAGGCTTTGACGTTCAATTTCATCGGAAGACCTCCTTCAATTGTTTAATCGGTTTGCATAATACCTAATGCCATTACATGTTGTGAGTTCGATACCGCACTAGGTCGGCCTCCACAGTTGATTCCTACGTTGCCTGGACGTTGCGACATCCTGAGGAACGAGCCGTTTCCCCGTCACTCCAGCCGCACGAGCGTCGTACGGATTTCGAGCTCTCGCGCCCACAGTGGTCTGAGGGCTAGCCAGAGCGAGTCGACCTTGACCTGACATACACAGGTGTAAGATTCGCCTGTCATGAAGTCTGGGACTCCTACTCGACCCGGACGAGCGTGTACCGGACTTCGGCGCCTTGCGCCCACGCCTCGCTGAGGATCAATCGCAGCGTGTCGCCCTCGAGCCGGTACGTGTACCTGAAGGACTCGCCAGACATGGCGTTCGGCACTTTAGCAACCGAGGGTCGTACCGTGAGCGTCGAGTCTGACAGCTCGTACGTACCCGAGTTCGCGATGAAATTGTCGTACGCCGCGAGGCGCTCGGCATCCGTCCAGTGCTCCGAGAAAAGCTCCCGAGGCTCGCTGCCCAGGACGAATACGGTACTGTAGTGGCGCTTGAGAAAGATGTAGAGACTCGGCTGTGGATCCGTGTCCGTGCAACTCGTGTCGGTTGACGTGAACGAGACCTCATTGAATTTCCACGCGCCCTCCAAGGGCCCTACCGCGGGCTGCTGGCACGCGATAATAAGCAGAACAACGCAGAGTGCAGCGAGGGATCTGAAAAGGGGTGACATGGCGAACTCCTGACTGGCTGTTCCTACGTCCAGGGTTTGTTAAAGCGAGGAAGAGTGGGAAAGTATCTCGCGTCTTGTCGTATGCAAATAAGCTAAAGAAAGGAAGTGGAAAAAAACAAAAGGTCATCCGGAGTCGGGATCCCGCAACCATTTGAAGCATGTCTAGCCTGAAGCGAACTACGAGCCCTATTGTCCGCTCATTATGCCGCATGCCCACACCGGTACCCCAATGCGGAGATAGATGAGGCCGAAGAAAGACCCGGAAATCTTCACCAGGTAACAGCACATCTGCCTCATAGGCACGTGTTTTATCGACAAGTCCCTACATTTTCAGTGATTTTTCCGTCCCTGCTGGCGGTTTGGGCTCAGTCCCACGGTAACACCTCGCCCCGGATACTTCGGGGCAAGCCCCTGACCGCCGTCAACGTCCAGGCCTTTGGACTCCCCCCTCTGGTAACCATCGCAAGTCTCGGAAAAGGCTAGGCCGATGCTCAATACTCCGCATCGGCCTAACGTAGATCTTATACGTTAAGTTAGTTAAAAGAAATACCGAGCACCGAGCTGTATTCGATAGCGCGAATTTAGACCGGGATCATCAATAAATGTCTCCGCAGGTCCAACGAAACTAAAGACAGGTGCTCCTTCACTGTTGAATCTCTCTAATTTTAGGGGTGAGGTCGCAGATGCGGTTGCAACTTTCCTTACTCCCCAGTCTGAGTTAAGGAAATTCGCTACGTTCAGGATGTCCAAGTTCAATTGAAACGTACCGACGGCAAATGAAATATCCTGGAGTATCCTTAAATCAATGTTGCTAAACCAAGGATTCAAAGCGCCGAACCTCTCAGCAATCTGACCACGGTGTGAGCTCAGGTAATCATCCTGTCGAATAAAATCCTCAAATGCCTGAGCATCTGCAGGATCATCAAAAAGTATCTCGTTCGGATCGGTTGCATCTCTCGGAATGTAGATCAGATCGTTGCCACCGAAGCCGTCGCCATTGACGTCACCAGAATAGAGAAACGAATATCTATTACCACCAGCTCCTGCGAATCTATTACCCTCGGCTACCTCAAAGAATAGCCCAAAATGCGTAGCCAAGCTGTTTGACCAGCGATGGCTGTAGGTTGCACCGCCAATGATTCGATGCCGGTTGCCGAATTCGGAATGGCTGACTCGAGGCTTATTTGGGTTGCCTTGAATCGGACTCTCTGAAAACAAGACACTGGCAATTTCGGTCGATTTGAATTGATTTTTTGCTACTACGAAACTATAAGATAGGCTGGTGTTGAGCCCGAAATCGAAGTTTTTACGCAGCTGAGCTGTCACGTTAAAATTGTAGCCGTCGCTGGTGTTATCGATGACGTAGATTCCAGCACCACCATCCGGATTCAATTCAAATTCACCAGTCGTAGTATCCGTATAGAATGGCCTGCCATCAATGGGAAGGGTGCGTGCCGGCTTCGGCAAGTCGGCATTCCTCACAAAAATCGCATTGATATCCTTACCATAGATGAATTCGAGGGTTCCGAGCAAATCCCAGGGCAGTTTCTGGTCAATCGCCAGGTTGGTGGTCCAGACTTGCGGCCATTTGAAGTCTGGATCCATGGCATTCACGTCAAACGACTGCTGGAGGAAGGAATCCTCGCTCGTTCTATGCTCTTCCGGCGCTGGAGTGACTGTCGGAAAAAGATTCGGATTTGCCCCCGGGTTTGAAATCACATTCCCTACCCAGACAAAAGGCAAACGCCCGGTAAAGATACCTGTACCGCCTCGCAACTGTGTTGATCGATCGCCCTTGACATCCCAGTTAAAACCAATCCGGGGTGAAAACAGAGGCGTGGCACCCGGGAGGTCGCTCTGATCGACGGTTTCGTCGTTGCCGTCTTCGTCTAGCGCTTTCAAATCTCTTGAAAATGGGTTGTCCACCGGATCGGTAAAATAGATGGGGAAATCTACTCGCAATCCATAAGTCAGGTTGAAATTCTCAGACACCAGGTATTCGTCCTGCACATAA
>JBHHZW010000059.1:0-9544 GCA_046758305.1 Bacteroidota bacterium
GCAAGTGTCCTGACGCACTGCAACACAGGAGCGCTAGCGACTGGCGGCGACGGAACTGCACAGGCAGTCATCACGTGTGCAGCGAGTCAGGGAAAGCACGTCATGGTATACGTGGACGAGACCCGTCCGTTGCTTCAGGGGGCTCGGCTTGCAACCTGGGAGCTTATGAAAGCTGGCATCGACGTCACGTTGATTACGGATAACACGGCTGCGTTTCTGATGAAACGGAAAAAAATTGACCTGATTGTCGTTGGTGCGGATCGCATCGCCGCGAATGGAGACGTTGCGAACAAAATCGGCACCTACAATCTCGCCGTTCTTGCAGAGAAGCATCGCACTCCGATGTACGTCGCAGCGCCCACCTCGTCGATCGACTTTGACCTCGCTTCCGGAGATTCCATTCCGATCGAGGAGCGGGATCCGAAAGAGGTGACGGAAGGATTTGGCAGAAGGATCGCACCGCACGGTGTCCGCGTATATTCACCCGCCTTCGATGTGACCCCTCATCAATTGATTACCGCTGTCATCACCGAGGCGGGGATTCTCCGCCCGCCGTATGTTCAATCGATTGCGGAGCTGAAAGAACAGCGAGAAGTCCCGAGTTCGACGAAGTGATTGGGCGAACGACATGATCGTCAAGTCTGACGCTGTGGTGTTGAAGTCGATGAAATACAGGGAGACGAGCAAGATCGTGACGCTCTATACCCGTCGGTATGGCAAGCTGCGGGTGGTTGCGAAAGGAGCCCGGCAGCCGAAGAGCAAGTTTGGTGGGTCGTTAGAGTCGATGACGCATATTACGGCGATTTTCTACAGAAGAGAGAACCGTGAGCTCCACACACTCTCGCAGGCGGAGATTCGAAGCGGTTATTTTCGTATCCATTCGAACCTGGAGAAACTCTCCATCGGGTTGGCGATCGTGGACCTCGTGTCTGCCTGCTTCCACGACGAAGAGGAAAATGAATCTGCGTTTCGTCTCCTGGCCCAGACACTACAGTTGCTCGATGTTGCGAACGAAAATACTCGGAATGTCCTGTTTGCGTTTGAGGCGAGGTTGGTCTCGCTGCTTGGGTTTCAACCCAATTTCAAATCCTGTGCAGTCTGCAGGGGTCAGTTGTCTTTGGATGGGGGGAAGAGGGAGGTTATTTTTGACCTTGCGAGGGGTGGATTGCTCTGTGCGCGCTGTGAGAAAGATGGTACGAGGAAGGTGAAGATGAGTAGGGCAGCTTGCCGAGCGTTGGAGGTTTTCCTGAACGGCCCGCTCGATGCGGTCACGCAGCTGACTCTGACCCGTACCCTCGAGAAGGAAGTGAACGAGGTCCTGTCCAGTTTCTTCAGGTATCACGTCGGAGGTGTCAAGTTATTCAGATCAGAGGAAATGTTGTCCCGGATCGTTCAATGAAACTTTATGCGGACCTTGAAAATGACCGAAAAAGTCGTATCTTATGAGTTTTGGATAACGATTAATCGAATTGCCGGGAGCTCTCTCTGGGATCCGAAACAAATCCCGGTGTCCGGAGTATATTGATATGAACGATTAGGAATATTTTCGTGTTTGAGGATCATTCAGGAGGTACGAGGTTTATGACATCTAAAAAGTCAGTTCTGGCGGCTGTTTTTCTCATCAGTCTTGGGATCATTTTCGGAGGTGTCTTAGTTTCAAACTTCCAGCATGGGGTGGATTTCGGTCTTGCGGGCGACCGCCCAACTCAGGTCAGACTCGGAGCTTCTCGGGCACCCGTCCAGGCAGACCCGGACCTCCAGATTGCGAGCAAGGCATTCGTCGAAGTCGCCAAAGCAGTGACGCCTACTGTCGTCAGCATTATAGTTCGAACAGCAGGGAAAGCTCCGTCGGAAGATTTCGAGGGTTTCCGATTCTTCTTTGGACCCGATTTTCCGAAATTCGAACATCCGCCGCAGCAGGGCGCTGGCTCTGGCGTGATCGTCACCCAGGATGGTTACGTCATCACGAATTCCCACGTTGTCAAGGATGCTGACGAAGGAGGAATTGAAGTGACGCTGTCGGACAAACGTCGGTTTCAAGCAAGGCTTGTCGGCACAGACCCAACGACTGATCTCGCAGTGGTCAAAATCGACGTCGATGGTCTGACCGCTGCGGCACTAGGGAATTCGGATGAACTCGAGGTCGGTCAGTGGGTTCTCGCGATCGGTAACCCGTTCACACTCAGTTCGACCGTCACGGCTGGGATCGTCAGCGCGCTGGGCCGCGGCCAGCTGAGAATTATCCGGGACACCCCTTATGGGATTGAGAATTTCATTCAAACGGACGCTGCGATCAACCCTGGAAACAGCGGTGGAGCTCTGGTCAACTTGCGAGGCGAGGTGGTCGGGATCAACACGGCGATCGCGACGACGAACGCTCGATTCCAGGGGTATGGGTTTGCGATTCCGGTGAATCTCGCCAAGGTCGTGGTCAAGGATCTCATCGTCTACGGAAAAGTGAGCCGTGGCTACATTGGAGTCCAGATTAAGACCATTGATGCTACGTTGGCTAAGGCGCTCGGACTTCAGAGGACGCAAGGAGTTCTCGTGGATAACGTGGTTAGCGCCAGTGCGGCGGAAGAAGCGGGGATTAAAGCAGGGGACGTGATCCTGATGGTGGACGGAAGGGATGTGAATGCTGCGAACGAACTGCAGACGTTGATTGCGACTCGTCACCCCGGCGATGTGGTCAAGCTCAAGATTTATCGGGATGGTAAGACGTTCGAGAAAAGAGTGACATTGAGAGCTCTCGACGATGAGGCGTTCACCACGCGTGCTTCGGGCCAACCGAAGGGGAAGCCTGAACCCGATCGGAAGGCGCCGGAATCGATCTCGTTCGAGAAGCTCGGATTAACCTGCCGAAACTTGACGTCCGAGGAAAAAAAGCGATACAAGGCTGAAGCTGGAGTTCTTGTCTCCGACGTGAAGCGGTACAGCGAAGCGGATAATCGACAGCTTTTCAAGGATGACATCATTCTGGAAGCGGACAGAAAGGAAATTCGATCGGTAGGTGAGTTGCAGGAGGTCTTCAATGAACATAAACCAGGAGATTCGGTCCTGCTTCGTGTGAAGACCGAGGAGACAGTGCGGTTTGTGGCTCTCCAGATGCCTCGCACAAATAAGTGAAAGCAAGACCAATCCCTGATCGCTCTCCCCCTCATCGATGTTCAAGCCTGGATGAGAAAACTCGACGGCCTGACTCGATGGGGGATTTTTGTATGCCCTGAGGCTACAATCCATAGATCGTAATCTGACGGAGAGACTAAATTGATTCGCTACTTCACGGCTGGCGAATCACACGGCCAGGCTTTAGTTGGAATCGTCGAAGGCATCCCCGCGGGTCTATCGCTATCTGCCGCTTACATCAATCATCAGCTCTGGCGGCGGCAGCAAGGCTATGGCCGGGGTGGCAGAATGCGTATTGAAAAAGATGCAGTCGAGATTCTCTCCGGCGTTCGCTTCGGAAAAACTCTTGGATCTCCAGTTGCTTTGGTGGTGAGAAATCAGGACTGGGAACACTGGAAGCAAAAAATGGCTGTCGACGGTGCCGGTCGGGGGGTCGAGAAAATCACGATACCGCGCCCAGGTCACGCCGACTACGTTGGCTTAATAAAGTATGGCTACGACGACATCAGAAATACGATCGAACGTGCGAGTGCCCGCGAGACCGCAATGCGGGTTGCCTGCTGTACAGTTGTGCGCAAACTCCTCGAAGAACTAGGCATTTATATCGGGAGCCATGTCCTCAGTATTGGTCGGGCCGTTTATTCTGATCGGACAGCGTTAGAGAAGCAGCTCAAGCGGCTGGCGAAGGCGCGCTGTGGCGCATACAAGATAGCAGAAGAGGCGGACAAATCCGAAGTGCGGATACTGGACAGAAAGGTTGCTGCCCAAGCCGTCAAAACGATCGAGAGAGCCAAAGAGAACGGTGACACACTCGGGGGGATCTTTGAGATGATCGTGACGGGCATGCCAGCAGGAGTGGGCAGCTATGTCCAGTTCGACCGAAGGCTCGACGGTCAGCTTTGCCAAGCAGTGGGTTCGATCCACGCAGTAAAGGGGGTCGAGATTGGGGACGGCTTTGCGAATGCGCTCAAGCTCGGTTCTGAGGTTCATGATGAAATATTTGTCGACAAGAATGGAACAATTTATCGGAAGACAAATCGCGCAGGGGGCCTCGAGGGTGGCGTTACTAACGGGCAGTGGCTGGTGCTCCGAGGAGCCATGAAACCATTGTCGACGCTGATGCAACCGTTGCGGACGGTAGATTTGAAGACGAGAAGCCCTGTCGCAGCACGTCGGGAGCGTTCCGATTACTGCGCGGTGCCTGCATGTGCTGTGATCTCCGAGGCTGTCATCGCACCGGTCATCGCAAACTCCTTCCTTGAGAAGTACGGGGGAGACTCTATGCCGGAAATCAAGCGTCGGTATAATAAGACGAGGAGAAAGACGTGAATGAGGCCAAACGGGCTCAGATCGCAGGATTTAAACAAGATTGCGCGGACTGTGGTTCGTTTTCTCTCCTTGACAAATGGTCGATTTTATGGTATATTTTTGCAATGCAGTTCAAGGAACTTGTCAGCGGTCATCACCCAGCTTAATGTCCGTAAGGAGGTGTGGAGACTTCAGCTCGAAGTTCAAACAGTTCAGTGGTCATCAACCCGGCCGGTCCGAGGGGACCCGTGCGAGGAGGTTTGAGGGTCCTGGCGTGCAGTCATACGGCTCGGACGGGAAGATGAACAGCAAAGTGCTCGTCCTTAACCAGAACTACGAGCCACTGAGCGTCTGCAACGTCAAGAAGGCAGTCATCCTTTTGTACCTTGGTAAAGCCGAGTTGATAGAAGCGTGGGACGGAAGGACCTTGCGTTCCGTATCGATGTCCCTACCCTTTCCCAGTATCGTACGACTCTCCGTCTACATTCGTATTCCTTATAAGAAGATCATCCTTTCTCGCAAGAACATTCTCCGTCGTGACGGGCATCGCTGCCAATACTGCGGTGGGAACGATGTGCCCCTCACGGTCGATCATATCGTCCCGAAAGCTCGAGGCGGGGAGGATGAATGGGAGAACCTAGTGTGTGCCTGTATCGAGTGCAATAACAAGAAAGGCGATCGTACTCCGCAAGAATCACGGATGCCGCTTCTCCGAAAGCCGCTGAGGCCGACCCACGTAACATTTCTCCGGCACTTCGTCGGTCACATGGACGAACGGTGGAAGCCCTACTTGTTTATGAACTGAGTTCACGGAAGGATCTGCAGGCGTCTTTGACCAAGCAGTTGGGAAGTCAGCATGGACATAAGAAGGTCATTCTAAGCGGGATGCGTCCTACCGGCAAGCTTCACCTGGGCCATTTGGTAGGCGCACTGGAAAACTGGGTTGCATTACAGAACGAGTATCAGAACTATCACCTGATCGCTGATTACCATGCCCTGACCACCGATCTTGATACGTCTCAGCTCTATGAGAATGTGATCGAGATGGTGATCGACTGGCTGGCCGCGGGTATTGACCCGAAGAAGAGTCCGATTTTCCGTCAGTCGCAGGTCAAGGAGCACGCGGAGCTTCATCTCATTCTGTCAATGCTCATCACGACCGCTCGTCTTGAGCGTAACCCGACGCTCAAGGAGCAGATTCGTGACTTGAAGATCGAAAACATCTCGTACGGACACCTCGGGTATCCTGTTCTTCAGGCAGCTGACATATTGCTGTACAAAGGTGAACTTGTGCCGGTTGGCGAGGATCAGGTTCCTCACGTCGAAATTACGCGGGAGATTGTGCGGAGATTCAATTCGACCTACAGGAAGGTGTTCCCGATTCCGGAGGCGAAACTGACTGCGTTCAGACGTCTGCCGGGACTCGACGGAGACACGAAGATGAGCAAATCAGCGGGGAATGCGATCTTGCTCGCCGATTCGCCGGACGAGATCGTGAAGAAAATGAGCAAAGCGGTGACCGACCCGCTGAAGATCCGACGGCATGATCCCGGCAGGCCGGAGATCTGCTTGGTGTTCACGCATCACAAGAAGTTCAACCCTGCCGAAGTCCCGCAGATCGAGCGAGACTGTCGAAGCGGTGCACTGGGATGCGTGGACTGCAAGGCAAACTGTGCGGATCATATCGTCGAGTATCTTGCGCCTCTGCGAGAGAAACGTGCCCACTACGAGAAGCAAGTCTCGGAAGTGAAGGAAATCTTAAGCGATGGTGAGTCTCGCGCACGCACGGTGGCGCAGCGAACGATGGGGGAAGTTCGAGAAGCGCTCGGAGTAGGGTAACACCTTGGGCTCAATTACTCCTAACACATAGATAAGGTCCTGAGCTGCATGTACAAGGTCAAACTCGAATATTTTGAAGGTCCGCTTGACCTTCTCTTGTTTTTTCTCAAGAGGGATGAGCTCGACATCTATGACATCCCGATTGCGAAAATAACGAAGGACTTTCTCGATTACATCCACTACATGCAGATGCTGGACCTGGAGGTCGCCGGTGAATTCATCGTTATGGCAGCGACGCTGATGCAGATCAAAGTCAGCATGTTGCTGCCGCGTGAAGAGGGTGGGGAGGAAGAAGAGGATCCGCGGGCTGAGCTTGTCCGTCGACTTTTGGACTATCGACGGTACAAGGAGCTGGCGGGGGAGCTGTCGGGTCTAGAAGGCGAAGCTCGAAAACTGTTTTATCGCCAGAATTTTCAGGCAGATCCAAAGTTACAGCTTGTCGAGGACGACAACTTTGATTTGAAGGACATCTCGTTGTTTCACCTCATCTCCGCCTTCAAGCATGCTATGGGTCGAGTCCCGAAAAAGCTCTACCACGAAGTGGAACGCCTGACTGTCACCCTAGATGATCAGATCAGCTATTTGATGGACTTCTTCCGCCTGCGCCCGGAAGCCTCATTCAGTGAGTTGGTCGCACCCATGACCGAGAAAATTCGCATGATTATGACGTTCCTCGCTATCCTTGAGTTGATCAAAGAGAAAAGTCTCGGTGTACGGCTCGATGCGAAGGTCGATGACTTTATCGTCTATCGAGTATCCGGTGAACGAGCAGCAGCGATTGCCCATGGATGAGACGCAACAGATGACAGCGGTCGACAGGAATCTCAAGCATATTGTCGAAGCTTTGATTTTTGCCTCGAGCGACCCGATTTCGGTCGAATCGATCAAGGACATCTTCCAAGGACTCGGGGACAACGGGAAGGCGATGCGGGTTGAGAGCGTGGAGATCGTGTCGTTGGTTGAAGAATTAAACCGAGAGTATGAGCAGAATGGAACGGCGTACCGGATTTCGAAGGCCGCGGGTGGGTTTCAATTTGCTACGCTTCCGCAGTATGCAGAGTGGGTGGGTCAAGTCTACGAGCAAAAGGCGCGGCGGAAACTCTCTCAGGTCGCACTCGAAACACTGGCGATCATTGCCTACAAACAACCAGTGAGCAAGCCAGAAGTCGAAGCGATTCGCGGTGTGGACGCCGACTACGTCATTCGCACTCTTCTCGAGCGGGGTCTGATTACCATTATTGGAAGAGCAGCGACAGTCGGTCGTCCGTTGCTCTATGGAACCACGAAAGCGTTTCTCAAATACTTCCTTATTAATGACCTGTCCGAGTTACCTAAACCTCGCGAAATCGATGAAATTCTGAGCGAACTGGACCTGGATTCAGACCCGCGATTCAGAATGCTCCAGGAAAAATTGGAGAAGGTGGAAGAACAGAAAAGTCCCGAAGTAACCCGTCCGTTGGAGACGGAAAGAGCTTCCATCGAAGTTCAAGGTCAACCCACAGGATCACAGCGTGAACGGTCTCCGCATCTTGTGCCAACGGCAGCGTATCGTGATGAAGCGACCACTCCTGAAAAACAAGACCAATCCCAGCGAGAGAGATCCCAAGATCCAAGTCCCCCGGACAGACGGGCGTCTGACCCAGATGAGCACCCTCTTCGTGCGCGACCAGATCAAGCCGACCCAGATTCGTCTGAATAAATTCCTCGCCTCAGCCGGTGTTGCGTCTCGTCGCAAGAGTGATGAGTTGATTGCTGCGGGACGCGTGCGTGTCAACCACCGGGTCGTGAAGGACATGGGTAGTCGTATCGATCCTCGTCACGACGCGGTCTCTGTCGACGGCCGACGGGTCACTCGAGTTGATGAACCTGTCTACATCGTCCTCCACAAACCCAAAGATTGCATCACAACTGCACAGGACGAAAAAGGACGGCGCACTGTCATGGATTACGTTCGTGTGCAAACACGCGTATTCCCTGTTGGCCGCCTTGACCGAAACACGACCGGGGTCTTGTTGTTGACCAACGATGGGGAGTTTGCGCATCGACTGATGCATCCGAAATTTGAGATTGCCAAAGCGTACGAAGTGACCCTTGTCGGATCCATCTCGGAAGAGGACCTCAAGAAACTTAGCGATGGGGTACGGCTCGAGGACGGATGGACCGTTCCGTGTGAGGTATTTCTCCTTCCCGGAGGCAAAGAAAAAAAAGTAGGAATCATCCTCCACGAGGGGAGAACCCATCAGGTGATGCGGATGTTCAAGGCCCTCGGATACGAGGTGAGACATCTGCACCGCGCTGCTTACGGGAACGTCAGCTTGGAAGGACTGGCACGCGGCGGATGGCGTTTTCTGACAAAGGCGGAAGTCACTCAACTGAAAAAGACTGTCGGTGTATCTTGAAAGGGCTACTATGGAAATCCCTTCGCATAGCGAAGAACTGAATGAACTCATGCGTCGCAGACGCGAGGAGCTCGACGAACTGCGGAGGCGTGGGATTAATCCCTATCCGTACTCGTTTGAACGAACTGCCGCCTCGCGTGATATCCTCGAGAGTTTTAAGGAGAGTGCCCCACCGCGGGACGTCTCGGTCGCCGGACGTATCATGACCATCCGTCGGATGGGAAAAGCCTCATTTGCTCACATCCAAGATTCAAAAGGGAAGATTCAGATTTACTTGAAAAAGGACGATCTCGGCGATGTCTACGATGCCTTTCAATTGATGGATATCGGAGATATCGTCGGCATCAAGGGATTCGTTTTTCGGACGAAGGTGGGGGAGATTTCTATCCACGTCCAGAGGCTGGAACTACTCGCCAAGGCGCTGCGGCCACTTCCCGTGGTCAAAGAGAAAGTCGATGAACAGGGAACTAGAACTGTTTACGACCCCTTCGGAGACAAGGAGCTTCGATACCGAAGGCGATACGTGGACTTGACCGTCAATCCACAGGTGCGGGAGGTGTTCGTCAAGCGAGCTAAGATCATCAAGACCATTCGTGATTTCTTTGACGAGCGCAATTATTTGGAAGTGGAGACCCCGGTGCTCCAGCCGTTATATGGCGGTGCGTTCGCACGACCGTTCGTTGCGCACCACAACGCACTCGACATCGACCTGTACCTTCGGATCGCGGATGAGCTGTACCTGAAGCGACTTGTCGTCGGAGGCTTTGACGGCGTCTACGAGATCTCCAAGGATTTCCGCAACGAGGGAATGGACCGGTTTCATAACCCTGAGTTTACGATGCTCGAGCTGTACGTGGCGTACAAAGATTATC
>JBHHZW010000060.1:0-9381 GCA_046758305.1 Bacteroidota bacterium
GCCTGCCTGGAGTGGCGCCAAATCGCCGTGACTTTGCCTTTGATGAGCAGGTACAGAAGAATGAGCAACAAGGTGACCTGGAATTCCATCCCGCCCATCGGATGAGTTTCTGAGGCCGCGAAGCTCCACTGTCCCCAATGCACCATGAAAATTGCACCGAGCATCACTGGGGCGAGCAAGAGCGCTCCAAGACGAGTCATCCAATCCTTCAGGAATCCTCCCAAAAGCACAAGCACTGCACCGAAGGTCTCCGCGAGTGCCAGCATGAGCACCATCATCACTGGCATCTGCATCATTTCCGCAATCTGAGTCAACTGCGAAAACTTTCCGACGCCGTGAAACAGAAACACACTGGCTAGCGCCACACGCAAAAACCAATGTGCATGCGAGGAGATTTTGTTGAGAGTGGCCATGATTTTCCCTCCTGTTTTTGATGAAGAATTCATGCAGTATACGTTTTTTCCAACGTGAGTGTACTTGAACCTGAGCCGAACGATCTCGTCTCCACTTGGTGGAGGTGATTTCGACCAACCGAAATTTGATCACTCCATCATAGACGCTTTAGACCGTCTGAAGCAAAGCACTGAGTTTCTCGGCGAGCTCCTTCTTTGGAGCCACGCCAATCACCTGATCCACTACCTGACCATCTTTGAAAAACAGAAGGGTCGGTATGGAGCGGACGCCATACTGCATGGAAATGTGAGGATTGTTATCAACATCCAACTTGCCCACCTTGGCCATTCCCTCAAATTCAGCAGCCACTTCTTCGATCGCTGGGGCGATCGTATGGCACGGCCCGCACCAGTTAGCCCAAAAATCCACTAGAACCGGTTTTGCACTTTCGAGGACTTCGCTCTGAAAATTATCGTCCGTGAGTGTTGCGTATTTTTTGTTATTTGCCATGATTCCTTTCTCCTTTTTCGTATGGCACTATTCTTGATGCCGTGGATTTACCGCTGAGACCAGCACCGCGTTTTGGTTAAGCTGACATCTGCCAAACCTTTGTACACATTCATGATCCGGGTGGAAATTTTTCAAGAATGTGTTTTAAAGCTTTGTTGATTTTCGTCTCCCCTATCTCCCCATCGTCAACCGCGTCCACGTACCATCCGCGCCAGACCAGTTGATTGGACTGAGGGTCTATGAAGTCCAAAATCAAGGTACCCTCTTTGAATTGTTGCACATAAGGTTCGGCATACAGGTAGCCATATCCATATGGTGCGTAATAACCCCCACGGAAACCAAATCCGTATCGTCCATAGTGACTGCTCCAATATCGATAGGGTCTGTAATAGTGCCCCCGGTAACCATATCCGTAGGGTCTGTAATATCTCCCTCCGTAGTCATATCCATAGGGTGTTGCGTCCAATTTGTTCTCGACACCGAAAGAGTAAACGATGAGGAAATCCGGATCGCCTGTTGTTCGTTTTTGATAACCCTTAGACTCTAACTCGTTATCCACAGCATTTTTTATTCGTTTTTCTAAGAGCGTATTTTGTGTAAAAGGATTGTCTCCAGCTTTGTTGGGTTGAGACATCCAGTCAAAAGTTTTGTAGTTCGCGAAATTCGCTTCACGATCATAGTCTGATCTTACATAGCTCGAGGAACAACCCGCAAGCCCAATCACCAGACCAAGGCCGAGGAAAAGATTCATAGCTTTCATGGTTTAAGTCTCCTTCCAGTTTAGTACCTTCGGTTCGCTACACACCTGCTCTACGCTTTGAGCTCTGGATCGACTTTAGTGTGCGCCACGTGATTGATGTAGTTCGAAATCGTTTTTAATCCAATCAACGCAATGATTTCATACACCTGAGCACGATCGATCCCCTCGGCAAACAGCGACTGCAGTTCATCCGCGTTGAGCCAGCCGCGCTTCTCCAGGAGGAGTCGCGTTGCCGAAACGAGGGCCTTCAAGCGCTCGTCCTGAGGAAGACCTCCTGATTTGATTGCTTGGAGGGCTTCGGAACTAATACCTGCATGCTTGCCCAGCAAGCCGTGTGCCGCTGTGCAGTAATGGCATTGGTTATAGGCGGCAACAGTAAGTTGAACAGCCTGCTGTTCTTTGTTCGCCAGCGACGCTTCGGCCATCGCCTCTTGGCCGCTCAAATACACTTGGGCGACTGCAGGGCTGGTAACCATCTCCTTTATCAGGTTTGGCACAAAACCGAACTTCCGTTCAACAACTGCAAGGATTTCGTTCGCTTCCGTTTGAGCGTCAACCATATCTGTTAATTCTGTCGTTGAATTCATGTTGATTTCTCCTTGCTGTATTCGTTTGAATTGAGATTATTTACTGTAATTTTGTTGCTGATTTCTCCCCGCACATATGCAATTTTTCTTGATATGATATTCTCAATAGCTCTTCCCTTAAGTGGGTTCATCAATGCTCGGTGGAGCTCAACTTAGGCGCTATTCACGTGTTCTAAAAATGCATTCCCCATTCTAATCGCAGGTAGCCGTCTCGCTGTACACCGTAGAGTAGGCCGGCAGCCGAGCCGCCGATAAATCCACCTGCGTCTAGATGTAGATTCGAAACGAGCTTCTTTCCATCCTCGAGAGATGGTGTGTAACGCGCCTGCCACTCCGCTCCAGATCCCACAAGACTTCCCATGTTCATCCGTCTCTGACGGTCATTCAGCTCGATGTTCTGCATGGACTGCTCGAGCGGGCTCCTAGACTTCCAACTGTGATCGATCGGGAGGTAGTAATGGCACCTGATAATCCCAAGCATTCCATTGTGCTTGTCCTCCTTCAGCGCGATCCCAACATCTTCGACTGTCCTATTGTCGATCCTGCTCTTCCCGACGACATCCCAGGATACTCCGTAGGGACTCAGAATCTCGCTCCGCAGTTCCGTGACGAAACGCTCTTTACGCTCCCGTTGGGCTATCATTTGGGGGCCAGGAAGCTGCGCCATGGCAATTGTTGAGAACGCCATAATCAACGAAGCTCCCCGAATGATTGCTGTCAACGATCGTTTTGTCGAATTCATTTTAAGATTTACCTTTCGCAAGGTTTCTCTTCTGCTTAGTCCGCGTGCTCCGCCGCTTCCACAATTCACTTTTCATACAGAAAATGCCAGTCTTTTCCCAGGATGCAGTTTCAACACTCGAGCCAACAATACCCGGCCGCGATGGAGGTGAGCTTTGACGCTATCGATCCGGCAATTGAGCAAATCCGCGATTTCCTCGTGACCTAGCTCGCCCACATCTGAGTACAGTACCACATCACGACAGGGCTCCGGCAACTGTAACAGCGCGGAAATAAATGGAGCATCCAAAAGCTCCTCGTCGCTCTCAACCGGCTCTGCGTTTAGCTTCTTGTTACCCTCTCCTGCACTCCCGTCCCCTCTCGTCTGAGCCGCAAGCTGCCGATTCACCAGCGGGCCTTCCTGTACCTTGCTCTTGTATCTTTCTGCAAACATCGAAATGAGTACACGAAACATCCACAGATCGAAATTCGTTTCTGGCCTCAAGCGCTGATAGATACCCCAGGCATTCACGTATGTGTCAAACACCAAGTTATCTGCCTTGGAAGAATTTCCAGTCAGAATGAGAGCTGTCCGATACAGTCGGTCTATCAATGAGATAGCAAGAGATTGGAACTCTCCCGGATCTTGATTTGTGGGAGAACCGATGACCTCTCTCAGCAGTTTTTTCATGGTGCTCTATTCTCCAGTCATTTACTCGCTAAGACACTTTTTCAGCCTAACGCAAGGTCGATTTCAAACCTCACTGGAATCATGACGCGCGCTCCGACCGGCTTACCGCGTTGCCTGCCCGGGATAAACCTGACTTTCTCAACTGCGCGCTGAGCCGCCTCGTCTAGTCCACTTCCAACACCCTGAAGCACTTCTGTTTTGACCACGTTCCCTTTCTTATCGACGTACGCCGCCACGAACACTCTCCCCGCGATTCCAGCCCGAAGGGCCGACTTAGGGTAGACAACGTGTTTCAGAATCTCTTGCATGCCGCCGATGATTTCGGGCATCTCTTCAACCACCACAAAGAATTGTTCATCGTCAGGGAATTCTTCATGCGGAGGCGCAGAAACCACTTCCTGAGAAACGTCAAGTTCTGTCGAAGCAATCGTCACATCTTCCAACACTCCCACGTCCGATAGCTCTTCGATGGGGATCGGGGGTTTGGGCGGTGGAGGCGGCCGGTTGTCCTGCCGCGTTTGCGCGATATCTTCTACCTGCACGATCTCCTGGGCTACCATCATCACGCGGGACTTCGTCTCGGCCAGCGGCAGGAATCGGAACGCGACGATGAGGAGAAGAAGCACCGCGATCAATGAACTCTCGAACACCTTCTTATAGGACTGTCGCAAGTCGACTTTCGGGGGCCTGGCAATCACGGATGCGTTGATGTGCCCAAAGCGTTCAAAAATGTCAAACCGAGGATTGTTCCACAAGAATCCGCGTCTAAATCGGTTTATCATATGAAAATTCTCCCTTCGTAAAGAGTGATGTAACTAGCAATTTTATTGGGTATTCTATCTGTTTCTTGGTTCATTGCTCTGCCTAGGATTTCAGACAATCGTCGATTAGGTTGGAACAGTTGACAATCTGAAGATTTTCAGATCGAATCTTCTTCAACATCTTCACACCAAGGGAATCGATGCACGTCACGTCTGAGAAATCCAACACGACCCCTTGATTGCGTTGTTTAGACGCGAGACACTCATGTTTTAACACTGGAATACTGTCGGACACGATCTGACCTTCTACCTTCAGAGTGACTTGTAAAGGACTTTCATCTACTCTCGTTATTCGGATCACTGCGTTGAACCTCCTTCACGGTAGTGGGTGCTTCGCAGAGAGACCGCAAAGCCCATGCCAAAAACAAAAAGGCCATCTAGAGTGCACTCTAAATGGCCTAATATGCGAAAGTTAGCTGACCTTTGGTTGCTTTCTTAACGCTCGTCAGACCAGGATTCTCTTCCCGATATCGTGGGACCGTCACGATATATCGGGAGCTATTACGCCTCCCTCTTGACCCCGAGCTTTTTCATCCTCGATTCGAACGTGCCCGACTTCATCGTTAAATCCTTGCTGTTCTAAGTCCGCCGGTCGCTCGTAAATCGGTCAAATCCAATACCTCAATTCATTTATCCCTTTCCACAGACAATTTTTCACAATACTCTTTTAGCAACCCTAAACTCTTTCGAACGCTTTCCACCATATGCATAACCACATCTTGAGGAATATTTTCAGTCAATTGGGGGACTATCCTTAACGACAAATGTGTTGAGCTGTTCACTTCTTTCAACTTATAATCGGATATCATATTGAGACCCATACTTGTTTCGCCTCGTTCGATATATTTTATCTCATCTCCACTCACTGAATTCTTTTTCGTAACAACATGAATTTCAAGATCTTCAAAAATACACGTATGTGAGGAATTAATTCTCGGTATTGCCTCCGTGTCTCTTACTTCTCTTATTCCAGCAACCCAATGAATTTTTGATTTTGCATCAGTTAATACTTCATGAACCAGCAGTATCGGCGCATCAATATGTATCGATAAATCAATCGGTTTCCCCTCAATTTTTATTTCTTCCAATTTGGGTGGAGCTGGTACGAACTTTCTTAAGGGCGTTAGAGGAATATATTTTGTGCTAATTTCACCGAAATTCTCAACAATGTCAACGTTCGGTTCGATTGTTATCCAGCTTTCATTTATTGATAGTACCGAATGCTGGGTTTCAAGATATTGTTCTGAAAGCAATAGGTATTCTTTGGTTGGAATACTACTCTTGAGCAGGCTATGTGCTAAGATAACATCACGACCGATTAGCTTATGAAATCTTTGAATAGCAACTTCTCGTATCTCGCCGTAATGGGTTATAAACTTCAACGTTAAGCTTGATGCGGTCTTACATGCGCCGCATCGGCAAACATTATCTCGTTCGATCACCTTTAAATACACGTGGAAATCGATGAACATCTTTTTCGATTGTCTAATGATTTCCCCTGTCTTAGGCGGCTCACCCACTCTGTAAAATAAAACCGCATCACCTTCGATTTCCGATATTGAAAGGTTCAGTTCATTTGACTTAAGGATAACTTCAATCAATTCGGAAATAATATGATTGCTGTGCTGAATTTCAGTTTCAGTGATAAATTTTGTGAATCCGCTCATATCCGGGATAAACAATAATGCCTGGGTTTCCATGATTATGAAGGTTCCCTACGCGCAAGTGAGAATGAGATTCCCAGTACTTTGGGATCGTCATGACATGTCGGGCAGTCCTACTCCTCCCTCTTGACGCCGAGCTTTTTCATCCTCGATTCCAAGGTAGTCGGTTTCATCCCCAGAAGCTTCGCTGCTCCTTTCTCTCCGCTCACCCGCCAGCCTGTGAGTTGCAGCACTTCGATGATGTGCTTCTTTTCAAGTTGTTCAAGGGTCGGGACCCCTGACCCGCTCGGAGTACCTCCAGGTTTCGGAAGCCACTCGCCGAGCTCAAGATGAGATCCGTGGCTGATGATGACCGCACGCTCGATAACGTTTTCAAGCTCCCTGACATTGCCCGGCCAGAAATAGGCCTGCAGGGCATCCATCGTTACTTGGGGGATCGTCTCGATTCTCCTGCCCAGTCTCGTGCCATGCTTCATCACAAAATGCCTTACCAGGAGCGGGATGTCTTCCTTCCGCTCGCGAAGCGAGGGAATCTGAACGGGGAAGACATTGAGCCGGTAGTAAAGGTCAGTCCGGAACCTTCCCTCCTCCATAGCCTTAGCAAGGTTCCGGTTCGTGGCCGCAATAACCCGGACATCAACCTTGAACGTTTGGGCGCCACCCACCCGCTCGAATTCGCCCTCCTGGAGAACCCGGAGAAGCTTCACTTGCAGATCCAGGGGAAGATCACCAATCTCATCCAGGAAGATGGTACCACCATCGGCCAGCTCGAATCGACCGATCTTGCGCGACACTGCACCCGTGAAGGCTCCTTTTTCGTGACCGAACAATTCGCTTTCAATAAGCCCGGCGGGCAGGGCTGCACAGTTCACCTTCACTAGCGCCCTGCCATTTCTAAGGCTGAGGTTATGCAAGGCCCGGGCGACCAATTCCTTCCCCGTGCCGGTCTCGCCTAAAATAAGCACGCTGGCGTCGGTGGGCGCGACCGTTTGTAGTGCCTTCAAAACTCTCTTGACGGCCGGGCCCTGCCCGACGATCTCTTCGAATGAATGCTGGGATTTGATTTCCTCCTGGAGATAGACGTTTTCAAGCCGTAGTTTAGTGAGTTGCTCCTCTGCCTGCTTGCGTTGATTGATATCACGAAGAATCACTGTGTAGAGTTTCTGTCCGGCCGCCTCAACCTGCGAGAGCGTTCCCTCGATTGGAAACTCCTCTCCATCGGCTCGGCGTGCAGTTAGACCCTCCGGCACCCAGAGGTAGCGCTTTGCCATGTCTTCCTCGTCGGAGGCTTGAATATACTCTGTAAGCAATTTGCTCAACCGATCGGAGAGCAAACGGCCAAAAGGCCGACCGATGGCTTCAGAGGCTGGCCAGCGGAACACCTTCTCAGCCGCTTCATTAAACAGGCTGATGCGCTGTTCATCGTCGATCGTGATGATGGCATCCATCGCTGACTCTAAGATGCGCGACAGCCGATTCTCACTCTCTCGCAGCGCCTCCTCCGCCCGCTTGCGCTCAGAGATGTCGCGGATCATGGCAATCATGCAGCTCCTGCCCGCGATGTCAATCGCGGAAGCCGAAATCTCCGCAGGAAGAGTCTTCCGTTTCTTGGTCAAACACGTCAGTTCATTCGTCCATCCCTTACCTTGTTCAAAAACCGATTGCGCAAAGGCAAGCAACTGAGGCATTTCCTTCGGGTGAATGGCCGATATGGGCATGGACAATAATTCCTCGCGGGTATACCCCAGCATGCTACAGGCCCGGGGATTGACGTCAAGGATTTCATCCTGTGCTGGATCGATGACGAAGATCGCATCATTGGAGTGATCAAATATTCTACGGAGACGTTCTTCGCTCCCCCGTAAAGCCTCCTCTGCGCGCTTGCGCTCGGATTCTGAGGACTTGAGTGTAGCAATTTGGTCACGCAGATCGGCCAACTCATCCATGAGTTGGTCCTTCGTCTTGTCTTCACCTTCAATCTTCTGCTTCCTCATAGAACGAGCACGTTATAGAAGTGGAGCGACGTCAGGTGTAGGGAAAATGAAGAATGTCGTCGCTAGAAAGGTCAGGAAATAATCAATGCAGAGAGAAAAAGTTGACATATGCTCAGCTGATCAAACCTCCCACTGCTTCTCGGCAACCGTAGCATCATCTCAGGTTTGCCTCTCTAAAGTGTGGATTTACTTCTTAGAGTGCATGAAAGGCGAAATAGCAGCCCGATCTCTCAACGCATTGTCGGAGTTAACAACCAGCGGACGCCTCGAGTGCAACAATCGTGGTAAGAATCTACAATGATTCTTTGATTGTTTCAAGGGGCAAGAAACCCACGGTAAACGGTCCACGCAATTAGCGTCCAGCTTGGTCCGCACTTAACGCATAACCCATCAATCAGGAAGTATTTGCCTTCCATTCATGATCGAGAATCGCGTATATCAACGTATCCCACCAGCGGCCCATCGTCCACTTGTGCTCTCGCAAATTTCGTTCCTTTTGCATGCCGATCTTTTCTGCTAAGCGACTAGCCGCCACGTTCTCAGCGGCGCACTCTGCCCAGATCCGGTGCAGCTGAAGTTTTCCAAAGCCAAATTGAAGCATCGCGCGAGCGGCCTCCATGCCAAAGGCGTGGCGCCAATACCGTGGATTTAGTTCACATCCGAACTCCCCATCTTTACTATCGCTGCTGGGCATCCGCAGACCACAGTTACCAATCAGTTGCTTTTCTGACTGCAAGATCATGGCCAACTGAAATTTGGTGCGAGGCCGTTCCTGACTCCATTCAATGAATCTACAAACGAACTCGCGAAGGTCTCCTGGTGACCGATGCAGCCACGGGTAACAACGGAGAAATGCTGGATCAGCCTGATACTGCAATACAGCCTTCCAATCAGCATCATTAAACTCGTGAAGCAACGGTCGCTTGGTCGAGATAAGCACTTGGAGGTACCATGAACGCACGACTTCTCAGATCACAGATCAGCACGAAGAAGGGGTTATGAGCCGTATTGATCCATGCGCGTCCTCTCGATGAGAGCAAGATTCGCTTCCCTTGCACATTAAGTCTCGATGAAATCGCCGCATTCAGAATTTTGCCGAGCTAACAAAAAAGGTGCTACAGAAACCCGCAGCACCTTCGCCGAAGTAAAACCTCCACGATACTCTACCACCCTCTATTTCTTTTCTTCCATCTTCATCCCGGCGTGCATTGCGCGCATGTTATACATCATCTTGGCCATGT
>JBHHZW010000061.1:0-9380 GCA_046758305.1 Bacteroidota bacterium
CCGTATAGGCGCCGTCCAAACTGGGAAGCTCCGTGAGACAGATAAAAAATTGGCTCCCGCTCGACTCTCGCTTCGGATTCACCTGGTCTGAACGGCGTGCGGCTGCGACGAAGCCGCGTTCGTGTTTTACTCCGATCTCGGCTTCAAGAGTGTATCCGGGACCCCCGATGCCGTCGTTCGACCGATCCTCGTCCTTGGAGTTCGGATCGCCTCCTTGAATTACAAAACCTGGAACGACGCGATGGAACGTCGCCCCATCGTAGAAGCCATCACGAACAAGCTTCCTAAAGTTTGCAGCATGACTGGGAGCCGATTCCTCAAAGAATTCAATCACGATGCTCCCAAGTCTTGTCTCGATCACCGCAAGCTCTTTTTCCGTCTGCCGCTGTGATGCTGTTCCCGATTCCTGCTGCGCACAGGCAGCGATAACGACGACCAAGGCCAGAGCGGTAAATGCCACAGACCAGACTCTCATCTTGACCTCCTTCAGATGAAAAAAATGCCCAGAGTACCAACGAGAAAGCAGTAATACGCAAACCAGCTAAATTTACCCATCTTCAATATCTCGAGCAAGACTTTGATAGCAATTAGACCCGAGACATACGCGGAGGATGTCCCCGCGATGTACAAGAGGACAACACCAGACGGGGGTGATTCAGCGATCACCTCGCCCACCTTGAGAGCGGTCGCGCCGAGGATTGCCGGAAGCGCCAATAGAAACGAAAACCGTGCGGAGTTCGCCCGAGATACTCCAAGAAACAACCCCGTGCTGATCGTCGAACCCGCCCGTGAAATACCAGGAATGATCGCAACCGCTTGTGCCACTCCGATCAGCAAGGTCGAACCGAGCTTAACGTCGCGCCCTTCCTGCGGTTTGGCCTTGCGTGTCATCATCAGAACGAACCCAGTGACCAGGAGCATGACGGCCACCAGCTTCGGGTCAGAGAAGAATTCCGAAGCCTGGTCTTCGAAGGAGAGTCCGGCGATCGCTGCTGGGATACTTCCCAGGAGTATCAGCACGGCCAATCGAAAATATTCATCATCACGGTAGAGCTGCGGGATAAACCCTGGCCGCCTGGTCGAATTGGCGACCGACACCAACATCCTCAGGACTTCCGCTCGAAAGAAGGTCAATAAACTCAGGAAGGTCCCAAAATGGACAAAGACTTCGAACGCGATGTTACCCGAAAAAGGAACTCTGAGGATCGCTTCCCCCAATACCAGATGACCGGAACTGCTAATGGGAAGAAATTCCGTTAAACCTTGGAGGAGACCGAGAAGAACAGCCTGCGGTACGGTCAACGATCCTCCTGGGAATTCCTAAAAATAGTATGAGAGACCAAACTTGATTCCCAAGCTAAAGAAGTGCAGCGACACATTATCTTGACTTACGACGCTACCTAGTTTCTGGCCGTTTTTCGATTCAAGATCACCGACGAAGTCCAACCGGATGTCCCCCGCAATGATCCCATACAAATTGCCCCCGAGCGAGGTGTGACCGGCTGCCTCGAGTTTTCCACCGAATCCTTGAGCTGCGGAGACGATTTCCGACGGAGGAAATCCCACGGAGAATGATCCAAAATGATAGCCTACTCCGGCACCGAATTTAAACAGATAGCCCTCACGGATGATCAAATATTGGAGGACAAGCGTCGGCATGTGAACGTCGTACGTGAAATCGTAGGTCCCGGTCGCCCCTTCCGCCGGGATAATGTATGACTTCAAGAGGTATGAGTATTCCGCTTTGAGTCCCCAGGAAGCGTTCAGTTGAAACTCCGGAGAGATGAAAAACTCCACGGCTGTACCAAACTCGTCGATTCGTTCCGTGGGCGTAGCGAGCGTATTGATGTAATCCACAACATCTCCAGCTGAGACCGTGCTCACCCCCATTCCACCCCCCACCCCAAAATAGTGACTGACCGCGTTCCGCTGAGGCGGGTCCGCCGAGTCAGGACCCACTGAAGCGCGAAACGTCGCCCCTAGATCTGTGCCTCGCTGCTGACCGGCGCTGATTGAGGGGAGCAGGAGTGCAATCGAGAACAAGAACCGTCGAGTCATTCTGTCCTAGCCCCCGATGGATTAACCTCAGGCCTGCCAACACCGAAGTAGGTGAAACCGTGTTCCCGCATCAGTGCAGGTTCGTAAACGTTGCGTCCATCAAAAATTACCGGTCGACGCATCAGTGCTTTCATTCGAAGGAAATCTGGATACCGGAACTCGTTCCATTCCGTGACGACAGCGAGAGCATGAGCACCCTTGAGAGCAAGGTAACCGTTGTCGAAGATTTTCACCTTGCTGCCGAGCAGTCTCTGGGCGCTTTTGTTCGCAGCTGGGTCATGCGCTTGAACGACGGCTCCAGCGGACAGCAATTTCTGTATGATAGCGATCGCGGGCGCTTCTCGAACGTCATCCGTGCGAGGCTTGAATGCCAGGCCCCAGATGGCGATCGTCTTCCCTTTGAGCCTGCCTCTGAAGTGCTTCCTCATCTTATCAAAGAGAAGGAACCGCTGCGATTCGTTGATCTCCCGCACGGCTTGAGGGATCTTTAAGTTGAAGTCGACGTCAGCCGCCGTTTTCAAGAGTGCTCGGAGGTCTTTTGCAAAACAGGAGCCGCCAAAGCCTACGCCGGGAAACAAGAACTGGGGCCCAATCCGCGGATCCGCGCCCAGTCCGCGTCGAACCATGTCAACATCGGCGTCGACACGGTCGCAGAGATTCGCAATCTCATTGATAAACGAAATCTTGGTAGCAAGGATCGAATTGGCCGCATACTTTGTAAGCTCAGCACTCCGTTCGTCCATCAGGAGGAAGCGATCCCGCGTGCGCATGAACGGCTTGTAGAGTTCATGCAACAGTTGCGCCGCTCGTTCGTTCCGAGTTCCCACGACCACCCGGTCGGGAGAGAGAAAATCATTTACCGCCGCCCCCTGCTTGAGGAACTCAGGATTCGCGATCACATCGAACTCCAGCGATGTTTGCGCCGCGATCGCTTTGCGCACTCGGTCGCACGTTCCCACCGGTACCGTGCTCTTGAGAACGATGGTTTTCGAATCCTTCATAACCTTCCCGATACGCCGCGAGACATCGAGCACCCCCTTCAAGTCGGCGCGTCCATCTCGGGAAGCGGGCGTCGGCAGGGCAATGAAAATAAGGGGCGAGTCGTCGACTGCCTTTTCAAGACTCTTCGTAAACGAAAGACGCTTTTCGCGTATGTTCCGGACGAGGAGTTCCTGAAGTCCGGGCTCGTAGACCGGTAGAATTCCTCGTTTCAACTTTCTGACTCTCTTGCTGTCGATGTCAACGCACACCACATGGTTTCCGCTCTCTGCAAAACAGGTCCCGACAACGAGCCCGACGTATCCTGCGCCGATCACAGCGATGTGCATGGCAGAATTATGCCCTCTCGATTAGTACCCCTCCAAGTAAAATCTTATGGAGATTAGACCCAATTTGATCGTATGATCCGGACTCATTCCGGTCGCGTCACAGACCCAGCCTCTGGCGGAAGGACGGCGCGAGCACCCTCTCACCTCAACCGGCCCCTCCGGCAACTTCGAGAGCAGGTATTAACAGGTGCAGTCGAGGGCTTATGATTCCAACGAATCCCCCTCTACCACACTCGAATCCGCGGGACCACTTCCTACGACACAAGATTCTTAAAACACCCGTAACACTTGATTCAAACGGCACTAGTACTGGAGGAACAACTTTCCCCAATCGGTATCCAGAGCCCGCCGTATCCGTTTCCGTCCCACAAAGTTGTACCAGTACACGTCGTGATACAGACGTGAGGCAGCGTAGGACCACGGCACGAGAAAAGTCCGGAGCAAGAGGTTCTCGAGCGGCTTCAACGGACCCCAGTAGATCAACTTCTGTCCTCTGCTCGCAACGGTGTCCTGGTGACCGTTGAAGCGGAAATTGACCGTGGAGATGTCTTGGCCGACTACCTTGATCGCGCGCGGGTCTCCACATCCGAGATCTTTCTCATGGGCGAGTCGTATGAATTTGATAGAAAGTGGGTCAAACCCCATCATCTTCGCTGCGACTGCATCAATCGCAACCTGGTCTGCACTGGCGAGAATGTAGTTGGTAACGTGCGGGACCATACACCTCGGGCCGGGTCCATCGCCAGAAAACGTCCCGTCCGTGACGGCAAAAATCCCGCTGTGGATTTCCTTTTGAATGACCAGAAGATCCACGAGCGTCTCGTGAATTACCGAGTGAGTCCAGTGCCTCTTCTCATGGAGCAATCCGCCGAACGCATTCTTCATCGCTCCCGTGATCGTCGTGAACACGTGCGTTTTCATTGTCGGCAGATGGAGGATGTTCTCGCCGATCATGCGCTTTGGGATGTAGATCCCTTCAGGAAAGATCTGATCAAGAACGAGCATTTTCTGTCGAGGCTCGTAGCGAGTCCACTGCTCATCCGGCTCGTAGAGATGGACGTTCCGCAACCCGTACTTATCAACAACGACCTTCTTGTGTTTGTTCGCGACCTCCCCCTTCTTTGCGCTGACGACGACGGTTCGATTGTGGTACGCGTAGAGCTTTTCCTTCGAGAAACCGTCTTCGAGAAGCGTTTTAATGACGCCGTCCAGCTGCCAGGGGGTACTGGAACAGGCTGGATAAAAAAGCTGCCAGGAGATGTTCACCTTGAGCGCCGTAACTCGGTCCTTGGGCAGGGAGACCTGATAATCCGCCAGTCGCATGAGCCGGCCGTAATCATCGAGGACAGTCGAAGGCGTCGTCTTTAGCACGGCTACTTTCGCATTCATCTCACGTGGTCACCTTGCTCGGGGGTTTTGGACAGCTGCGCCCCCTCGGGGGAAATTTGAACCCGGACTGCCTCCTTGATGCTCACGTGCTCTCGGTAGAAATAGAAGAGCCCGACAATCGTAATGGCAATGTATCCCACCGCGTGTGTCACCGTAGCATAGCCGAGCGCGAGGGTTCGGTCGACCCCGTACAACTGCACCAGCGTTTCCGTGGCAAAGGAGTGATACGTCCCGGTTGCACCCGGCGTCGGCAACATCACACCGACACTTGTCACGACTACCAAGACACCTGCGGAATACAGGTCAAGGGAATAGAGATCCACCAAGTCGAACCCGAAAAATGGAATGTAGAGCATGAGAATATACCACGCCCAGATGACGAGACTCAACATCGTAATCGCGAAGTAGCGCCGCGGTTGCTTCACGAACAGAAAGCCGTCCAAGAACGATAGAAATATTTTCTCCATCCGGTCCGCGATTCCCCGGGGGAGCGGACGTATCATGAACCGGAGGATCGTGAGTCCCAGTTCCCGTTTGAACATAAGCAAGAGGAAGACGAACAACATTCCAACGGTCGAAACTGCTCCGACGATCCCGACCTCCGTTAACCACGGAAACGACTCGATGAGAGGACCGCGGTAGAATATCAGAAAAAGGACTAGGAAGAACAAGAACGTCCAGACGTCGAGGATACGTTCAACCAACACCGTACCCAGTGCGGCGCTCTTGGAAATGTGTTCCCGCCTTCCGAGCGTGTACGGCCGCGCGAGTTCACCTGCACGGGGGATGAGGTTGTTCACCATGTACCCGACCATGACTGCGGAGAACAGGTTGTGCAGCGAAATTTCACTTTTAATGGGATGCAGCAGAATTCGCCATCGAAGTGCCCGGAATCCATGGCTGATGAGGATGCACGGCACCATCAGCAGGACCCAGACATAATCGGCATGCTGGAGAGCGATGCCCAACTGTTCCCAATCTGTACCACGAAAGGCGAGGTAGAGGAAAAAACCCGTGAGGAGAATACTGAAGCCATATTTTAAGGCTGCGCGCAGGTTCCGCTTCATGCCACCTACTGAGGGTGTGAGCGCATGTCGACGACCTCGACACCGGCAGGCACGTCGAGCCGAAACTTGCCGTCATCAATGCCGGGATTGATCACGATGTCTCGGACCTCATAGCTCGTCTCGGTTTCGTTCTGGTCTAGCAGCTCCACTCTTCGTATGAGCCAGGTTTTGTCTTCAACCCACAGCTTCAAAGACTGGATGAACGAGTCGTCTGATTTCGGAACCAGCTTGAGGACATAGCTCATTCCGGAACTCAACTTTTGTTTCCGAAGCAGTGTCGCAGAATAGTCCGTTGGCGCCCGGAACAAGAACTTTTCCGGAGAAAACGAGCGGGGCGTCTCCACGTAATGATCGATCAGGACCTGATTCGTGACGGGTGAATACGACCACACGGTCTTGCCGTCGGTCACGATCGTCTGTTGTTCGGTCTGAACCCGATACTTCGAACCCTTCTTCATGTACACAGTTCCTTCGCTCGTCTGCTGTACCCTCGAGAGACTGAAGTTCGTCGATTGGAAGAACTCCACCCGTGCGTCAACGATCCCTTCGTAGCGTTTCTGGAGTCTCTTGAGAACATCGCCCGCCGATAGATCCTCGCCAGCAAAGGCATGGAATGCAAGCGCCGTTGATAGACAGATGAGAATCAGCCTCAGCGACGTCCGCTTCATACAGCCTCCATCCTACTCCAGGTTCTTGAGGATTTGATCCAGATGTTCTTCGCTTTCGACGAGAACTTCACGGGCCTTGCTTCCGTCAAACGCACCGACGATCCCAACAGCCTCGAGCTCGTCGACGATCCTCGCTGCTCGAGAGTAGCCTACCTTCAGGCGCCGTTGAAGCAGCGATACTGAGCCCTGCTGATGACGGACGATCAGCCGTGCCGCCTCCTCAAAGAGCTCGTCGCGGCCACCTGCCACACTACCTCCCCGAGTCTGTTTCCGCTCGAGCTCCGACGGAAGAATGTACGGCGCCCTGTAGCCCTTCTGCTTTGCGACGTGGACGACGACATGCTCCACATCATCGGGAGAGATGAAGGCGTTCTGGATTCGGACCGGCTTCGGGCTTCCAGTGGGCAGGTAGAGCATGTCTCCGTTTCCAAGGAGCTGCTCGGCACCATTCATATCGAGAATCGTCCGCGAGTCAGTCTTGGACGCTACCTGGTATGCAATCCGGGCCGAAAAATTCGCCTTGATCACACCGGTGATCACATCGACCGAAGGCCGCTGGGTGGCGAGGACGAGGTGGATGCCAACCGCACGGGAGAGCTGAGCAAGGCGGGCGATCGGCTCCTCGACTTCCCGAGCTGCGGTGAGCATAAGGTCCGCCAGCTCATCGATGACGAGGATCAAGTACGGCAACTTTCGATGTATGTGCCCATTCTCCCTGTCTCTGAGTCTCCCCTCCCTCACCCGGCGGTTATAGTCCAGGACATTCCGCAGGCCGGCATTTGCCAGCAGGTCGTACCTTCGCTCCATCTCCAGTTCGACGCTCTTCAACACCGCAACGGCATTCTGTGCCGTCGTCGCGATCTCCTCATCTAGTAGATCGGGCGACACCGCGAGGAAATGGTGGCGCAACTTTGCGTATACCGAAAGTTCAATTTTCTTCGGGTCGATGACGATGAATTTAACATCTGAAGGGTGGAGCTTAAAAACAAAACTCATCAAGATCGTGTTGATCCCTACGCTCTTCCCGGAGCCTGTCGATCCTGCCATCAACAGATGCGGCATTCGGGAAAGGTCATCCGTGTAAACCTCTCCCGAGATCGTCTTTCCGATCGCCATGGGAAGGATTGCCTTCGACTCGCGGAACTTGGGCGAATTCAAAACGCTGCGGAAGGGGACGATCGCTGGATTGCGGTTCGGTATCTCGACTCCCACTGTCCCTCTACCCGGAATCGGGGCGAGAATTCGTATCCCTTTAGCTTGGAGCGCAAGGGCAATATCATCCGCCAGACTGACAATCTTGCTGACTTTCACGTCCGAAGCAGGAACCAGCTCATACAGCGTCACGACAGGTCCAGGAGTCACACTGAGGCTTTCAATCTCGATATCGAAGTGGGCGAGCTTTTGTCGGAGAAGGTCGGCGTTCGCTTTGAGCTCGCTCTCCTCAACCTGTTCCAATTGGTGGGGAAGCTCGAGGAGTTCGACGGATGGAAATACATAATCGATCTCCGCTTCAGCGCCAGCTTCGGTCGCTTGTCGGTGTGCCTTTTGAATCTCACCGGACTCCCTCTTTTCTTCCTCCGTTCGCTCCAGCAGTCTGAAGTCCGGTGGTTTCGACACGGAGGCAGTTTCCTCTTGTAGACTCACTGCATCGACGTCTTCGGAAGACCCTTCCGCATACAGAAGCTCAGCAGCTTTTGACATCGACGGCTTCTCGCGTCTTCTTAACGTCTCGAGGGTTTGTTCACGCTTGATGATGGTGACCCCAGCCGTTCCTTTCGCCCCGTGGCGCCTGCGGCGCCACCCTGCAACCCACTTGCTCGACCACACTGCAACGACATTCAATCCGTCCTTGAGTCGGCTAAGAGTTTCTCTCAGATCAATTCTTGTGATCACCATGAGGGTGATGAGCAACGCAGCGAGGAGAGCGATCGCTCCTCCCACCTTACCGAGCATGCTCGTCAACACGCTCGCAACAAAATCACCGACCGTGCCGCTCCACGACGTTCCAAGGCCGGCATCAGTCAGAATGACCCTTGACATGCCCATCGAGGACGAAATCAAGAGAACAAGAAGCAGCACGTAGCTCGTGATGAAAGCGAGTCGACGATGACCCCGGCCGCGGATGATCGTCCACCCCCATGCGAAGAGCAAGAAGGGGAACGTGATCACGCTGTAGCCGAAGCTCCCGTTGATGAGAAAGTTCGAGATGATCGCTCCAACAAGTCCAAGCCAGTTGTGCGTCGATTCGGCTTTCTGTCGTATGAGCTCGTCTCCCGTAAGAACTTTGTAGAGATCAGAAAGTCGCACGTCCGCACTCGCTTCGTCGGCTGGCGAATAGGATACGATACTCAGAAAACTCAGCAGGGCGAGCACGATGAGCAGAATCGCGACGATTTGCTTTTTCCGCTCAGCAGAACTCCGGGCAACCTTTATTTCTTTCAGATGCTCTTCATTCATCGTTCATGATCCCGTCCCGACTGTGTCGGGGTTCCGCAGTTCCTTTGTCCTCCTTCTCACTGTCTTGAGTCTTCGAATGACGTTTCCTTCGAGGGTCGGAAGAACGGGCACAGTGTCCACTCCCGCACACAGCTTGATGTCATCTTCAAAACCGAGGTCCATGAGGTATCGCCCGTGTTCGGATGTCCGGAGCGCCTTCAAGATATTCCTTCCAAACTTCTTGTACAGCGTTAACGCCATGAGTGACGAGTCTGTAAACTCAACTTCCCCAGCCTCCTCGAGGAGTTTTGAGACGATCATCCCACCGCACAAAGTGTCCTCAAGCGAAAATCCGTCGGTTGACCTCCCAGCGCAGAGAAGCGCGATTTGCCCTCCTGTTCCGAGGAGAAAATCGACGACGCGAGAGATATTGA
>JBHHZW010000062.1:0-9328 GCA_046758305.1 Bacteroidota bacterium
CTGTTTGAATTTTCCACCCCTTTCTAGAGCTGTGGGGTCGGTCAGGATGTTCATGGTCCCGCCGATGGAAGGTGTGGCCAGGTTGACTGCACTGAGTCCACGCTGCACCTGGATGGATGACGTTACGTCACCGACTCCATCCCAGTTGGACCAGTAGACCCAGCCGTTTTCCATATCGTTCTGCGGCACACCATTGATCATGATGGACACGTTGCGTTGATCGAAACCCCGAACGTTCAAACGGGCATCACCAGCACCGCCACCCTGCATTGTTGCATAAAAGCTGGGTGTTGTTTCTAGCGCGAGAGGTATATCTCTTGACCCGAGAGTCCCTTCCATATCTGCCTTGCTCACATCTGTAAATGCAACAGGCGTCTCACGCTCCACTGCACGGCTTGCGAATATGGTGATCACTCCGCTTTGAATCTCAATGGGCTCCAGAGTGAAGTCCACAGTTACCACGGCATCTGGTCTCACTGCGACGCTCTGGACTGTTCTCTGGTAACCCACGTAGGTGACTCGAATGTCGTACGTGCCCGGTGGCACATTCGTGATCTCGAAGGCACCGTCTTGCAGAGTTGAAGCTCCCTTCGCGGTGCCAACAATCATCACGTTGGCTCCGGGAAGCGCGTCGTTCGTTGCTGCATCAGTCACCTTTCCTGTGATGGTCCCGTCCTGTGCAACCAGTATCCCTGGCATAAGGACCAGCAGAAGTAACGGAATCAATTTCTTGTACATCGATCTTTCTCCTTATCATCTGTACCACTGTGGTACCACTACTCCCTAGTGGCAAGGGTGTCACCGTCTGACGTGAAAGATTTGCAGGACCTGACGAAATGGAAAGCACTACGTGGGATCAACTGGGCAGTACCACCTCCTTTCTACATATTCACTTGCCTCCATGAATGTTAATTCTCCCTCTTTTCGAAATATTCCTACGCGCACCTGCTAATGCAAAGGGGAACAGAAGATAATAATCAGTAGAAAGAAAGCAGGGAAAAACGCTTTCGTAGTCGAGTCTTTCGAGGGTTGCCACAGATCACCTTGAGTGGTGAGCCCCGAGCGTGAGTGGCTATTCGACTCGCTCGGAATTTATTTTCGTCATATAATCTAAAGGATCCTTTCAGAAAAGTCAAGAGGAAAATACTCATTCGGCGCATTTAAACGGGGTTTGAAGAACGATCATCAGTGCTTGTACCATACTCCAAGCTGATGGCGATCAGTTCGTCGATTGCTCCAGCATGCTCGCGTTCCGGTGAGATTCGCTCTTCGCTTTTCGAATTCGCTCGCTCTTTGGGCTTTTCCTAGGTGCGTATTGCAATGATCAAGGTATTTGTTCGGAAGCGTTTAGTAACCAAAGACTTAGGGTGTACCCAGAACCTCCTGTTCGTGAATGCATCCTGAGCGTTCTCGATTGGAACCTCCAAATTTCAGGCAAAATTATATCATGCCATTATCAGGTAAATTGCGTATAATAGGGAGAATTTCAAAGGCTACGCTGTTATGAAACGTCTCGTTCTATCACTCGTCATTCTCTTAACCGTCCTGTCAACGCTAGCGCGCGGTCAAGTCCCAACACAAATGACTGCTCTATCTCAGCACGTCGTTCTCGTGTCAATCGATGGACTTCGTCCGGAATTCTATCTCAGTGATCGCTACCCACTTCCAACTCTCCGTATGCTCAAAGAACAGGGAGTCCACGCAAAGTCAGTCCGGGGCGTGTATCCGACCGTGACTTACCCCTCTCATACCACGATCGTTACGGGGGCAACACCGGCTCAGCATGGGGTTTACTACAACGTCGTCTTTAATCCCAAAGAGGAATCAGACCGGTGGTTCTGGGAATCACGTTGGATCAGGGTGCCGACGCTGTGGGATGCAGCGAGGGCGAAGGGTCTGACGACGGCAACGGTCTGGTGGCCAGTGACCGTAGGGGCCAACGTGACGTGGAATGTACCGGAGATTTGGTCCGTCAGCAAGGACACGACCTCACTCGAGAAGATGCGCCTCCTGCAAAGTCCAGAGGGTCTGATCGAGGAAATCGAGCGTGCAGCGACTGGGATCTGGACAGAAGAGCGCATAGAGAACGATGAATTTGAACGGGAGGAGATTGCCACAAGCGCTGCCGCGTACATCCTTGAAACGCACAAACCAAACCTACTGCTGGTCCACATCGTTGTCGCCGACCGCTACCAGCATGAAGAGGGACGCGAGGGGAGAAAGGTGATGCAGGCGCTTGTGATGGTGGATCATGGATTAAGCAAGCTCGTCCGGGCAGCGGAGCGGGCTAACATCGCTGATCAGACCACGTTTGTGATTACGGGGGACCATGGTTTTGTCGATACCCATACGATGCTTGCTCCGAATGTCTGGCTTGCCGAGGACGGCCTCATCAGATTGCAGGACGGGAAACGGGGCCCGGAATGGGAAGCTGTCTTTCATATCGCCGGGGCCTCGGCTTTTCTTCACACGAAGAAGGCAAACGACAAGAAAATTATAGCCCGGGTACGCCAGATCCTCGATTCTCTTCCGTCTGAGTATCGAAAGCTCTTCCGTATCTTAGACCGCAATGACCTCGGAGCTGGTGGTGCTGACCCACGCGTGGAGCTTGCGCTCGACCCGGCTCCTGGACTCTATTTTATTCGTGACCCGAAGGGAGAGCCGACTCGACCCAGCAGAAGCAGGGGGAAGCACGGCTACTATCCCGATCTCCCCATGATCCATACTGGATTTGTGGCTGCGGGGCCAGGGATTCGGAAAGGTACGGCGGTCCCGAAGATGTCACTCACGGACATCGCGCCGCTCGTGGCGAAACTTCTTGACTTGGATTTTCAAGCACCAGGGGGAGCATTGTATCCAGGAATACTCGAGAAATGAGAAATAAAATCAAGGGTCGGGGCGCGAGCTTCAACCCGGCCAATAGATTCGAACGGATACACATCGAGGGGATTGAGGAATCCTGGGAGGATGAACGGCGCATTCCAACTCAGTTTCTTTTCGATACCTCCCGATCGATCTTGGCAAAAAACGACAGCCCAGACCTTCATTTCACCTACAGCATTAACCCCTATCGTGGGTGTGAGCACGGTTGTATCTATTGCTATGCCCGGCCGTCACATCAATACTTGGGCTTCTCCGCAGGGGTTAACTTCGAAACGAAAATCCTCGTCAAGCCGGAAGCTCCGAAGCTCCTTGAAGAGACGTTTCGGAAATCTTCTTGGTTACCGCAGGTGATTGCTTTCTCTGGGAATACGGATCCATACCAACCAGTGGAGCGAGAGCTGCAATTGACGCGGCGGTGTCTTGAGGTGTTTTTGAAGTTTCGGAATCCTCTCTTCCTCATCACGAAAAACTATTTGGTAACGCGCGACGTGGATATTCTGAGGGAACTCGCCTCGCTTCACCTTGTTCATGTCCTCATTTCGATCACCAGTCTTAATCCGAAACTCATCTGCGTTATGGAACCGCGCACGTCCACACCAGTGCTGCGGCTGGAGGCAATCAAGGTCCTCTCAGAAAACGGAATCCCAGTCGGTGTGAACGCAGCTCCTATCATCCCTGGCCTGACGGACGAAGAACTGCCTTCGATTCTCAAAGAAGCGGCAGCTCGTTGTGCAACAACAGCTGGGTACATCATCGTACGCCTTCCTGGGCCTGTGCGAGAGCTCTTCCTGGAGTGGCTGCACCGCGAGTTGCCGGAACGAGCTCAAAAAATTCTCAGTCGGATACGCGATGTTCGGCGTGGAAGACTGAGCGATGCAGAATTTGGCCGCAGAGGCAAGGGAGAAGGAGAGCTCGCGAAGACGATTGAGCAGATGTTTCGACTAACCTGCAGAAGATATCATCTCAACCAAAACAGAATCACGTTGTCGGCGGAACATTTTCGTCGACAGCCTGAACCGCAATTCGAGATGTTCTGAAAGTTGGCGCTGGAGGTGACCAAAAAGTAGGGGCAGGCTTTGCCGAAAGCATCCACTCACGAAGTGCGGCGAAGCCGCCACTTCGTGGACCGCTTCGCGGGCGGCTTCGCCGGGCTTTGACACAGCCTTCGTAATCTGCGCTTCTTGGTCAGTCCCTGAGATTTCATCACCTACCACTAATTTTGCCTCCTATTTCTCGCAGACTCGTTCTCGCGTCCCGCCTTTGGCGGGGTAGGGCGGAATGTGCACGTCCAAAAGCACGAATGCCTCACGCGGGGACTTTTTACCCTTGCGGTGTCCCCGCTCAAGGCAGTTCTGCGCCAGAGGTGCATTGGGCCTGAGGCCCATCAGCCGCTGGCTCAAATTCTCAAGAAGATTTGCTTCTTACTTGTACTGCAGCACTGATTCTTTGCAGGCCTTTGCTACCCGGAATTTTACCACGGTTTTCGCGGGTATTTGAATAGGCTCGCCCGTCGCTGGATTCCTTCCCATGCGCGCCTTGCGGTCTACGAGCACTAATTTTCCGATGCCCGGCAGCGTAAATCCATTTTTCGCCTCTCGGTACGCGAGATTGGCCACTTCTTCTAAGATTGCAAGGGCCGTTTTCTTCTTTAAATCGTACCTGTTTGAAAGATGCGCTGCAAGTTGGGCCTTTGACATGCCTTTCCCCATAGAATCTCCCTCCTTGTAGGTTGGATTTTAGAAAGTACTTGAGCGCCCCAAAGATAAGATTATTTTATTTAATGTCAATCGGATTTTTATACGCTATGCGTTTTTTCTCGCGGATTTTGGGAGTTGGAGAACAAGATTGTCCTTTTTGTTGCAATTTGGGCAGTTTTCGTTACAGGTCACCTCCTTGCCAAATTGCGCCGATGGCACGTTTCATTCATATTTATGAAACAACGCGGGACATTTCGGCACTGCACTGGTGGTCGAGGTAACTGTCAATGGATCGGGGGAGTTCACGATCCATGCCCACATTGGGTAGTTTTCTTCAACACGAGAAATCCAAGGAACCAACAGAAGCCCCATTTTAAAGAGCTTCCGAACCCTTGTTGCGATGATCAGAATCTGTCTGCAGTCATTGACCATTTCTTGAGTTTAGAAATGACCCCCCGGATATCAATCCTGATTCCCTGCCAGAAGTCGCAAATCATGTTGCTTTTTACAAGTTTCGGCAAGGAACGTAAATCGTTTCAAGGAGCGGAGAACGTTCTGAAGCTGCTCGATACGACGATGACATCCTGCAGCAACCGACCACGCCCGACGACCTACGGTTTCGTGGCGAAGTCGGGATCACCGCATCGGTTCAATTGTCTCGAGGTACCGATCAGGTGACCAGATCGGTCCTCACTGCCGCGATGGCCAGACACGATCAGGCTGTGAACGGGAATTGGGTGTGTCCCACGTAAGGTGAGGAGTGTCGACACAGTAACGTGTCAGAGTTTCCAGAGCCGTTCCACGTCGAGATGTTTGCTCAGTTCGTCGTAGAAGCCTTTTGACCAGGGGAGGCCGAGGGCAATCCCATCGAACAATCGCGGCGCGAAGTGCAGGGCTGGTTTGTATAACATCGATCGCTGCTTATGGTATTCCGTGGGAAAGTTTGCCGCGTTGAGCCAGATGAGCAGGACGCTGAGGATAATACCTCCCTCGATAAACCCGGCCATTGAGCCCAACACGCGCTGCCACATGGGGAGGTTTCTTTTTTCCCTCGTGAGCATGAAGTAGGTTATCTTCGCGGTGACAATGACGATCGCAAATATCATCAGGAAGGAAACGACGTGCGCCGCAGGTCCCCTGATCCCGCCGCCTTTGATCCCTGTAACGAAGACAAGAAACTCTGCTCCCGCACCCATGAATTCCACTGCAAGTACCAGTGCCACGGTCATTCCGATGATGCTGAAAAGCTTTTCCGTGGTGCCGGAGTGAAATCCAGAGTAGACGAATATTGCGAGAAAGGCGAAAATTGGAATATCGATGAAACTCATCATACTCCCCGTGGAGCTGTGATCTTACTTATACCATAGGAATCATATCATTCAATCTGCTGATTTCTTGTATCTCATGTCACACATCGAAAATACAGCGTGATCATGCACGCTTTCTCGGAGGGCTGGTTGTAGAAAGGACGACTCGGTTCGATAATTTCCACTCGTGTGCCTAAATGTTGTTTCCCCGAAGGGGTCTTCCGAAGTCCCGAAGGGACTCCTTCGGAGGAATCCCTTTGGCGATGCCACCACTTTGTGGCGGGACTTCGGACAGTCGGTCAAGGATTGCTTCATGTTCCCAGCGATAGCTAGAGCGTCCCCGTGGGGATATGGTGCACACCGGAAGCTCCTCACGGTTCCAGAGGCATACGTGGAGGTGGGCAAGATTACAATCCAGCGATCACGTCAGGATTTGCGACACCAAACACAACCGTTGCTGTGTCCGAGGATCTCAATGTTGTTTGGTACGTACAGTTAATGTTGACCCCTTTGTCAGCGATCTTCCGTGCAAGTGTGGAAAGCGCTCCAGGCTTGTTTGGCACTTCAGCCATCACGACCGCCTTCGTGGTTGGCTGGTATCCTGCTTTCTTGAGTGCATTCGTCCCCTTTTCGACATCATTCACCAACAGTCTTGCTGATCCACCCAGCGCCAGTAAAGCATCGATGTTCACTTCTTCATTCCCCAGCGTAGAGCACAGAGCGGCCAGTGTTCCTGGCTTGTCCTCTATGGCAACGTGAATCTCGGTCGTTTTTTGCATACAATCCTCCTCTTTGGTAAGTGATCAGTAACAGAAGAAGAGCTGGCTAACCTATGCCAGCGCCGCCGAGGTGTTCAGCCTTACACTTAGTGGGAGATGATTTGGCCGATCATGTCTCAAAACTCATTTCTTTTAAGTCGGCTGGAATCCACGGCTGTGGACTTCCTGTGGGGCCATCGGGATCAGCCCATGATTTGTGTAGGAAAAGTGGGAAAGTGTCTCGGGCTATGTGGTATGCAAAAAAGGTAACGGATAGAAGCGGGAAAATCAACTCGTCGTGTGGTGAGGGGAACTCACTATCCTGTGACAAATCTCTCACCTTAGAGGAGCTTATGACCCTGCAATCGTGGAAGATATTCCAAGAATCCGGAGGGACTTTGGCAGCGGACGGGCCATGCAATTCAGCCCAATTCCAGTGACCTGCTAGGCCGTGCGAAGCCTGTTCATTGGGAGTCCTGCTCCGCTCGCCGTTTGATGGCATTCAGCCACGTTCTGCGGAGGATGGCGCTCCCCGGATAGATCACTCGCCAGCAGACGGCGAACTTCCGTCGGGGGGAGGGACCGTCTGACGGTGGCGTGCAAATAAAGTGTGTATCAATTGCGGAGCTCATTCAGCACTGCGACCGGGCTTTCGATGTCGGTCAATCCAATAAGCCCACGGAACGAGAAGCCAGAGAGCAAGTCCGGCTATCGCAACCGCAGTTTCGCTCGGTGGTGGCGGTCCTAAGAGATTCGCAGCCCATGTGATCAGCAGAAAAGCAGTCAGTGCCCACAGCGCGTAGTGCCCGATTCGGTCCTGAGCCACGGTTGAACGGACATAGATGAGTAATCCTACGACAAATATTCCAAGTTCAACCATCATGGAACCCCCTAACGAATTCCAAACTCCGAGGCCATAATAGGGTCCTCCGCTGAGAAACAGTGGCAGATCTGGACGATGGACAATCAGGTCGAGCGCCCAATGGCTCAACACAGCCGCAGCTAAGATCAAGGTGCCTTTCCAATGCCGTCGGATGGAAAAATAGACAAGCCCGAAAACCAAGGCCCATCCACCCGCGCTGACCAAACTGTGCGTGAAAGGATACTCGTAGAAATCGAGTGGCGTGACGAGGGTGTTACCCGGGTCAATTCTTACATGCTCAATGCGTAGGAGCAGGAAGATAGGCCAGAGGAGGTCCAGGAATTGCGCTGCGAAGAAAAGCGTGCCGAGCGATAATCGAGGGGCGAATTTCTTCGTTGCAAATCCTGCGGCATAGTGACCGATAAACATCAGTAGTCGTTCTAATGCGGTTTCGAACTTAGTATTACTAGGCTATGTATTTCAGGATCGTCCGTCGAGCAGCAGAATTTGGCGAGCCAAGTAAGAGTCGAAGGCAGTGTCGTTCGCCGACTGCATTTTTTCGTTTTGCATGCTACCACAGAGCGTTTTCAGGTTTTGAGATGCATATGGGCGAGTGAAGTGAGCCGCAAAGCCGCGTTATAAGCCGTTTGGCCTTTGTTCAGAAAGTATCTTGAAATTGAGCAACTGCCGACGCATCATCATCAAATCCCCCCAGGGCAAGAAGACGCGCATAAACCATCCAACTGGTCCCCTCGGATATCGCACGACGAGTTTGACTAGGAGCCGGCAGCTTACGACACTCTGCGGAACAATCAGATAGCTTACCACCAAATCACCAAAGACTCTCGAGGCGGTCGTATTCGGCCTCATCCGAATCGTAAGGTGTCGATCACACTCAAAATCGACCAGCTCAAAGATGCCCATGAATCGTTGCCCGATGGTTAGTTCATCGAGTCTTGGTATCAGCGTTCGCGGACTCTGGCGCCCGAAGTTGTCGATCCAGTCGTAACTATACGGGGCTATCCGCATCTGGCAGAGCCACCGGAAGATCAGCCCTGGCGCGGCCTGAATAGTTAGCCCTCGATGATACGCCGCATTGAAGTGTTTCATGAAGCGATCACAAGGAAAAGCTTTAATTCGCTCCTCTGGAGTAGTACCCCCTGTAACACTCAGCGACATGATTTGAGTCCTCACACGCAGGCGGCGTGTAGCTTTTTGGGTGTATCTGAAGTTTCCGACGGCGATTTAGGTGAGGGCATAGGGGCGAGCCGGTTACACGCAGTTATCGGAAGTGTCAGTGAAAACAATCATGGCCTATTCATCTGGCACACAGTTTCACAATGCACTAACGATTTCGACAAATGAATCTTGCGAAGATTATTTTTCTCACGAATGAATCTAAAGTATCAATCGTTGGATAACCACCATAGCTTCTTGCAACCAATTTACCTATAGAGGCGATCCATGCAGGATAAACAAGATCAGAGTAGATTAAATAGTCATCTGGTTTTAAAACCCTTATCATTTCAGCTAACGCATCTCCCCAATTGGGAATATGATGAGTGGTTTTAGCCGTTGATACGATATCAAATTGGTTGTCTTCAAAAGGCAATTGTGTTCCGTCAATTGTTAGAAATCGGATATTACTTAAATCTTTGCTGTTCTCCTCAGCATATTGAACTTGTTGCGGGTCTACATCAATGCCTGTGACATTTAGGCCGTATTTTCTAGCAATATGCGTTGGTGCCGCCCCGTTACCGCAGCCAACATCGAGGTAACTTTGATTTGGCTTAACTTCAACAAAACTCAGCAATTTTTCAG
>JBHHZW010000063.1:0-9311 GCA_046758305.1 Bacteroidota bacterium
TAGCTTCACAGAAGGTCGAAGCTCCCGAAGCATCGAGTGCCACTGTTTATCCTTCATAACTCCAAAAACGACGATAAGTTTCGTCAGGCCGTACTTTCTGAAAGTCGATTTCAACGCGCGCAGCGCGTCAGGATTGTGAGCCACGTCGAGTACAATCGTCGGCCGGCGGCCAAGAATGTCCAACCGACCGCGCAGCCCGGTATTTTGAACGATGTCTCTCAATCCCGTCCGTACGACCTTCCTGGTTAATTTTCCGGCGAATGGGTGCTGTGAAAGTCGATTGAGGAGTTCCAGGCTGACAAGGGCACTCTCGGCGTTCTGAATCTGATGATGACCCAGCAGATCGACTCTCACCCGCGGATACAGTTCACCAAGAATTGTAAAATCACTGACGAGGCGATTCAGAGAATTTTCCTGAATACTGTGCCGTGCCACCCTCGGCGTGCGTACGAGGGTGCTTCGATTCCATGCCGCAATTTCCCACAGAACGTCCAACACGTCCTTTGGAATATTGCCAACAACGCACGGCGAATCACTCTTCATGATCCCCCCTTTCTCTCGAGCGATGCTCTTCAGGTTGCATCCAAGATGCTCAGCGTGATCGAGGCCGATGGAGGTGATCACCGAGACTACGGGCCGCAGAACATTTGTCGCATCGAGTCGTCCTCCGAGTCCAGTCTCCACGACGGCGACTTCGATACCTTGTTCGTAGAAGTACTGAAAAGCCATGACCGTCGTTGTCTCAAAAAATGTTGCGCGAAGAGTCTCAACCTTCGGACGGAGCAGATTGGCGATGTTGACAATTGAATCGATGGAAATTGGACGCCCATTGACTCGGATCCGCTCGGAAAAATCCATGAGATGCGGTGAAGTGTACAGCCCCGTCTTAAGGCCTCCTGCCGTCAGCACTGACGCGAGCATCGCCGCGGTCGAGCCTTTGCCGTTTGTTCCCGCGACGTGAATGGAATGGTACTGGCGATGAGGATTACCCAGGGAATCCAGGAGCTCTTCCGTGTTCCCGAGTCCCAGTTTTATCCCGAACGTTTGGAGAGAATACAGAAACTGAAGCGTGTCAGTGTAGTCAGACAAGGTGGCGCAGAGATTAGCCTACAGCCAACTATGAATCACAGAGATTTCCTTGTCGCTTTCGAGTGTGCCGACAAGTGTTCCGACGTCGTCGATGTTCTTCTGCTCGCAGAATTTCCTCATCCCCTCAGCAATTTTCACTCCGGATGAAGGGTCGATGTAGTTCGCTGTGCCGACCTCGATCGCGTTGGCGCCCACAATGAGAAACTCCAACGCATCTTCGGTGGTCATGATGCCACCGATGCCGATGATTGGAATCCGTACGACCTGTGCGCACTCGTACACCTTGGCTAAGGCGATCGGCTTGACCGCGGGGCCGGAAAGGCCTCCTGAGAGCGTGGAGAGTTTCGGCTTTCGCGTTCTCACGTCAACGGACATACCGACGACGGTATTAATCACGGAAATAGCATCGGCGCCGCTGTCCTCCACGACCCGAGCAAATTCGGAAATGTGCGTCACGTTCGGAGTCAATTTGAGGATGAGCGGCTTCTTCGTCAATCGGCGCAGCTCCGTTGTGATTTTACCGGTCATCGAGCAGCTTGCACCAAAGCTCAACCCTCCTTGCTTCACGTTCGGACATGAGACGTTGATTTCGTACGCATCGACTCCCTCCGCACTGTCCAACATTGACAGAGCCTCGCAGTACTCCTCGACAGAGCTCGCTGCAATATTGGCCACGATGACCGTATCGAATCTTCTGAGATCGGGCAACTTCTTCGAGATGAATTCCTGCACCCCGATGTTTGCCAGACCGATGGAATTGAGCATGCCGCACGGTGTCTCAACGATCCGAGGCGGGGGGTTGCCTTCTCGTCGTTTCAGTGAGAGTGATTTCGTCACGATACCGCCGAGTTTATTAATGTCGACGAGATCTTTCAGATCGTCACCGTAGCCAAACGTCCCTGACGCTACAAGGACGCGATTCTTGAATTTGACCTCACCCAATCGAAAGGATGTCTTGACCATGCTAGATCACGATTGCTGATGTATCGTACACGGGTCCCTCTTTGCACACAAGGCTGTATCGGACGCTGCCGCCGCGCAGTTCGACTGGACACCCCTGACAGATTCCCAACCCACAAGCCATCACACACTCGAGCGAGACTTCACACGGCACGTTCAAATTCTCGGCCGTTTGCGATAACGCTCGGAGCATTTCGTTGGGTCCACACCCGAAGAACTTCGGCCGCTCGACGCACGGCGTTTCAAAATAGCTTTCTACCAAGTCAATGACTGTTCCATGGAAACCTGCGCTCCCATCGTCGGTCGCTACATGAACGTTCGCCAGCCGCTTCGGCACTAGCATTTTTTCCGTTTGTGCACCGAGGAAGCTGACGATCTGCTTTTCTTCCTTGTTGAGGAATCGTGTGAGCAAGGGAAATGGGGCAACACCTAATCCGCCCGCGACGATGAGAGCAGTGGAATACTGACCGTCGGAGAATTGGTACGGTCGTCCCAGCGGTCCGAGGACATCGAGCCCCTCCCCGGGTCGTTTCGAGGCGAGAATCTCCGTCCCTCGCCCTACGATATTGAATACGACCTCCACATCATCGCCCTCGACATCGTAGATGCTAAACGGGCGTCTCAAGAGCGGATAGTAGGATCGATCGACCCTGATGTTCACAAAATGGCCCGGGAGTGACGATCGCGCGATGGCTGGAGCATGGAAACGAAGGATGAAAATCTCCGCACCGACTTCCTGATTTCCGACCACGGGGAATATGTTCTGCACGGTGGTCATCTACGGTCCGTGATCATGGAGGAGGTTTCATCTTCTCTTCTGGCTCAATTGGCTCCTCGGACTCGGTGACCTTTTTCTCAGGCGCAGGTTTTGGGTCAGTCGGGGCTAGACTCGACTCCGCCTCCTTGTTCAGGGTTTGATCCGCGATGAGTTTCGCCTTCACAGCATCTGCATAAGCGGAGTTCGGATACTCCTCGAACACCTGCCGATAGTAATCGCGGGCAGTATCCGCGTTCATTTTCACGTTCTCAAAGATCCAGCCGAGTGCATACTTCGATTTTGGCACGCTCGGAGACTCCGGGTAATCCTGGATCACAGAACGAAATACCGAGAGGGCAGATTCGATTTTTCCCTCCAGAAGCAACGTCTCACCTCGGGCGTACACAGCGGCGGCAGGATCGGTCTCATGCTCAACTTTCATTCCCAAGAACCTCCTCGCCTCCTCTGCATACTGCGTCTCAGGGTATTTCTCGATGAGCGTGCGGTACAAGAGGTTGACTGCATCACGATTCTTTCGCTCAGAGGAGCGATAGATTTCAGCGAGCGAGTAGAGTGCGCGAGGGGCAGTGCTCGAAGCCGGATGCTCAGAAATCACGCGGTGATACCAATACTCCGCCGAATCCGGAATGTTGATTTCAAGGAGGAACAAGTTGCCCAGTCCGTACATCGCCTCCGCGAGTTTGCTCGCATACGACTCGCGTAGGATGAGAGCCGAAGAATCATTTTGCACCTGGACACTCGAATCAAGAGCCGCAGGGGGCCCCAGCGTTGCGTCTGACGCTAGCGAGTCAGATCCGACGCCGATCGGATCGACTGAAGTCTTGCTCGAGGAAGAGTTCTCTAGTTGAGAGAGAAGACTGTCGGAATTCGCGATGGTTTTGTGTTGCCGGTAGTAGTTTTGAAAACTTTGCCACTTCGACTGCGCGATGTTGGTGATTTCTGCTTTGGGAAATTCGTTGCGGGCTTTTTCGTAGCTCTTCATCGCTTGATGATAATCAAGCAACTTCTTTTCATATAGCACTCCGAGCGAGAAATACGCCTTCGCCGAAACCTCCGTTCGCCGGTACGTCGTGTCCACGTATACGTACTGATCGATCGCTTCGTCGAGCAGATTCATGGTGTTGTAGGTATCTGCCAATTCGAGGTCAATGCGCGGGTAAAATTCACTGCTCTTCACTTGCCTCCTTAAGCTTCTAAGTATTTCAAGCGCTTCCTCGTGCTTCCCGATTTGGTTTAAGATGACAGCACGCTGATACCCGGCTTCGAATTTTGAATTCTCCTTGGGATCAAACTTCAACACTGCAGCGTACGCCTCCGAAGCACGGTCAAGACTGTCCTGTTCGGCATAAACTTGACCGATGAGCAACTGCGCTCGCGATCGCGTACGATCGTCATCCCACGTTTCGATGATCCTGCGATACATACGTATCGACTCCGCGTATGCTTTCTGTTCTGAGAAGGTTCGTCCGAGGAGGAACATTCCCTCGATCGCAAACTCCTCTTTCTTCTTTTCCTGTGCGACCTGAATCAGCTGGTCGAGCACTCGAGTAGCTTCCGGATAATTCCCCATCCGATAGAGCGACATCCCAAGCCAGAGCCTGGACTTGAAGGCAAGTCCGCTCTTCGGGAATGCCGAGAGGAGCTCCGCAAATTTTCGTTGACCCTTCCGGTCGTCATCGAGGTAATAGTAAGAAGCTCCGATTACAAAAAGCGCATCATCGACCCATTTGCTCGTCGGATAAAACTGAAGGAGCTTAGAACATTTCTCGATGACCTGATTGAATTTTTGTCTGGTTTGAGGAGAGAGTTGAACCGCTTCGGTTTTGTCAGTAATGTGCTTTGAAAGGCGCACCGCCTCCACATCCGCTTCTGCCTCGTCGAACAGTCGTTTCGCATTATAGTAGGTGTTGAAGTAGGCAGTGGCGTTCTCGTACCGTTGAGAGAAGAAATCGTAGACCGCACAGCTCGAAAGGAGAAACATCAAGAGAATAGAGCAGATAGGGCCGAGTTGTCGCGTTCGGAGGGTCACGAGGATGACGTCAAAATCCTCTCGTTTTTTCCAATATACTCAAAAACGGACTTTTCCGCAACAAATGCATGGTGATTAAACCCGACGGCACCTTCGCGCTTCAAATCGGTAACGAGTGTATCCGGTCACTGAATTAAGGAGACCTCAACATGAAACCACTGAACCGATTTTACCACGTGCTGCTTGTCATCTTGCTCATCCCCGTTCTCGCCTTCAGCCACGGAGAGGGACGAGACCACAGGGCGAACAGTATGCTCTCTTCGCTTAACCCTTCGGAAGAACAATGGGATGCGATCCGTCCCCTGCGATTCGACCTCGAAAAGAAGTTGATTAGCCTGAACGAGAAAATAGCCCTCGCGCGACTCGAGCTGCGGCAACTCCTCCACGCGAAGACCCTTGATCAGTCATCGATCGCACGAAAAATGGGTGAAATCTCACAACAGCGTCTGCAGAAAAAAACACTCCGGCTGGGCAACTGGTTTGAAATTCAACAACTCCTCACGCCAGAGCAGCAAGAAAAGTGGAAACATGCATTATGGATGGAGATGGCAGGTAACATTGGACCTCGTCGAGGAGTCCGCCATGAACCGGGGGAGCGTTGGCGAGAAAAAATGCGGGAAAGAAGGTTTCACAACCGCTTCGATTGATCAGGGCATTTTCGACGCCGGCGGAGGGGCCATGTCGCTGCTGTGCCCCGGGAAGAATTTAGCCGATGGGTCAATGTAGGATTTGACCGCGTTCACTGCAACCGTGGCCTCACCGAACCCAGTTGCTATGAGCTTCAGCTTTCCTGGGTAGACGACAATGTCCCCGGCAGCATAGATGCCGGGGATATTCGTCTCCATCTTGCTCGTTACTTTGACATCATTCTTCTCGATCTCTAAGCCCCACTCTTTGATGGCGCCGAGGTTCGCAATGAACCCGAGGTTCAGCAGAACGAAGTCCACGGGGAGCGTCTCTTCTTCCTTCGTCCGGTTGTGATAGATCGTCGCTGCCTCGAGGTACGGATTCCCGTGCACCGCCTTGAGCTCGTAGAACAATTTGACTTTTGCGCTGCTTTCGAAAAGTTTTTTCACGCTATCCTCGTGGGCGCGAAATTGGTCCCGGCGGTGAATCAAAGTAATATCTTTTGCAACTCCCTCGAGGTTCAACACCCAGTCAAGCGCACTGTCCCCTCCTCCGACGATGAGAAGCTTCTTGTCTTTCAGGGCTGACTTATTCTGAACAAAGTACAGAACTCCACTGCCCTCGTACCGCTTCGCGTCCGGAAGGGAGAGTTTCCTGGGAGCAAATGCACCAATTCCTACCGTCAACAGAATCGCCTTCGTATGGTGCTGTTGTCCGGACTCATTCGTCAGCTTGAAGAGGTTTCTCGCGTTCTCCGTCAGAATTCGCATAGCTGTGATTTTTTCCCCAAGACACACTTCTGGCCCATACTGGAGTGCCTGTTGGATGAGGTCCGAAGCGAGGTCTTTCGCGAGAACTTTGGGGAACCCGGCAACGTCGTAAATGTACTTCTCCGGATACAGCGCGGTCAACTGCCCTCCAAGTTGCGGGAGCGCGTCGAGGATCTTCGTTTTCATTCCACGGAGTCCGGAGTAATATGCTGCAAACAGTCCCGTGGGTCCACCGCCGATGATCGTGAGATCGAACAGGTCCATAAGTTCTTCCGTCAGCCCCCCCTTCTCGGAGTACGAATTGGATAGGCGTCCTATGGAATCGTGGGCCGGAGGTCAATTTCGCTTGCCATCGCTCGCCCGGGAAGTTTTACGGCAAAAAGGACCGTATCGGCCACATCCTGTGCCTGGAGCGCTCGTGGTTTGATTTTTCCGCGAAACTTAGTATCGACAGAACCGGGGCATACCGTGATGTTACGAATATTGTGCTCCCGAACCTCAAGCATCATGCATTGTGAGAAGCCGCGAAGAGCCCACTTCGTCGCCGCATAGCCAGCTCCACCTACGAATGCATTCTTCCCAGCCAGTGACGCGACGTTGACGATCACGCCAGAATTTTGCTTCATCATGTACGGTAATGCAGCGCGTGAACAGAGGTAGGCGCCGCGAACGTTGACTTCCCACATGCGGTCGAAATCATCTGGCCTCAGGTCCACGACCTTCTCGAAAACTCCAACCCCTGCATTGTTCACCAGGATATCAATCTTCCCAAATCGTTCGACCGTGGATGCGATGAGGCGAGCAACGTGCTGTTCGTCCGAAACGTCCGTCGGGACTACCAGAGCGGCTCCACCTCGATCCTGCACCTCCTTCGCAACGGAATCCAGGTCAGAACGTGTTCTTGCAGCGAGCACAACGTCCACACCCTCTTGCGCAAACGAGAGGGCTATCGACCTCCCGATCCCCTTCCCTGCTCCCGTGAGAATCGCGACTTTTCCTTTTAAACTCATCATACCCGAACCCTTAATGTACGTTTAGCAGTATTGCTGAGAATTCGCAACACACTAATTCATCAGCTCAGCTTGCTGCTGATCAGGTTGAGGAATTCTCCCCTCGTTCGTATGTCCTCCTGAAAAACGCCCAGCATGGCGCTCGTGGTGGCCACGGAGTTCTGTTTCTCTACACCGCGCATCATCATGCAAAGGTGGGAGGCCTCCATAACCCCTGCAACCCCTGCCGGATTGAGCGATTCGTAGAGCGTGTCTGCAATTTGCTGCGTAAGGCGCTCTTGAACCTGAAGTCTTCGGCTGTGCACCTCCACAATTCGGGGAAGCTTGCTGAGACCCAGGATTTTTCCGTTCGGTATGTAAGCCACGTGGCACTTCCCGTAGAACGGAAGCAGGTGGTGTTCACACATGCTAAAGAAGTCGATGTCCTTCACGATAACCATCTCGTTGTATTTTTCTTCAAAGACGGCTCCGTTCAGGACTTTTTTGATGTCCGTCCGATATCCGCTCGTCAGGTATTCAAGCGATCGGGCGACGCGTTTCGGGGTACGTTTCAATCCCCGGCGCTCTGGATCCTCGCCAATTGCGACCAGCAGATTCCTCACCAATTCTTCGAAGTCGACCCCGTTCTTCAAGGTCGGCTGTTTGAGTAATTCTTGCATGGAAGTCCTGCCTCCTCTTGATGAAAGTTCTCATCGTCCCGTAGCCTGTTGTTCGATATCGCGACCGGCATGCTTTTCCTCTCGGTCACACACCTTGGCATTCACCGATCTACCGCTTGCCCTCGCGTCCCTTGAGAAACGCGTGGTCATAGATCAACGCCGCTACAATCGCGCCCAGCACTGGGCCAATCCAGTAAACCGCGTGACTTTCCCAGAAGCCCACAACCAGTGCCGGACCCAACGTTCGCGCTGGATTCATCGAAGCTCCCGTCAGTGGTCCACCGACCAATATGTCAAACGCTACCGTGAGCCCTATACCAAAGCCTCCGATCTTGGGTGCCCGTTGATCAACAGCAGTTCCGAAAATCGCAAACAAGAGAAAGAACGTCAACACAAACTCGATCGATACTGCAGCCGCAAAAGAAACATCCGGGTGCACAGAGGGCGTTCCCAAATTCACAGCGGCGATCACATCACCCGCGAAGACCATACTCAAGAGCAGTCCTCCGGCCACTCCGCCGAGAATCTGAGCGATGATGTAGAGAAACGCATTTTCTCTGTTGATCCTCCCCGTCACAAGCATAGCAATCGTCACGGCCGGATTGACGTGCCCTCCGGAGATGTTCATTGTCGCGCTTACAACGATGGAAAGCGCGAGTCCGTGCGCAATTGCGATACCCAGCAGCCCAAGTTGTGCGTCAGTGAAATGGTCAACACAAATCGATCCTGCTCCAACGAAAATGAACGTAAACGTGGCGAGGAACTCTGCCAAAGCTGCACGTAGATTCATACGCTTTGTCTCCGGGTGTTACACGGCCGCGAGGACTTCCTGTACGTGGGTATCGACCTTGAGCTTCGGGAAAATACGGACAATTGTCCCTTGCTCATCGATGATTATGGTAGTCCGCTCGGTCCCCATGAACTTCTTGCCGTACAGAGACTTCTCCTTCCAAACACCGTAAGCTTTCACGACCTTTTTCCTTTCCTCGCTTAAGAGCAAGAACGGCAAGTCGTACTATTCAACAAATTTCTTGTGAGAGTTGGTGCCATCAACACTGATTCCGATTACCACGGCCCCTTTTTTCCTCAGGACGTTCCAGTGATCGCGAGACGAGCACGCTTCTTTCGTGCAGCCTGTGGTCTCGTCCTTTGGGTAAGAATACAAGATCACCTTTTTCCCTCGGAGATCTGAGAGAGCATGGATCCTTTCGTCCGCTGCCGGCAGAGCAAACTCAGGAGCTTTCTCTCTGGCGAACAGTGTTGCCATAACGGCCCTCTCTTTGACCTTAGCGCCAACGATTTCACTTCACGCGGCCGAAGGGCACTGTCGTGACTTCCACTTTTCGAGTGTGCCCACCTATCGGGCCTTCTTCGTACCGTATCGTTGTA
>JBHHZW010000064.1:0-9302 GCA_046758305.1 Bacteroidota bacterium
TATTCCCCCAGCGCCGTGAACAGGCCGACGCCGCCCAAACCCAGGACTGCGAGAGCAATCGGCCCGACACAGCAGAGTGAGGCAATGAACGCAGCGACGATTGAACCTCCCGAAGACAACGTGGTCTTGTTCATGTTTCACCTCTCAAGACTTTTCTTGCAAATTGCCGTCTTAGTATATGAGTTCGTGGACTTCCTGCTCAACGTCGATGAACCGCTTGAGCTTCTGATTAAAGGCATTGTTCTTCAACGTGTAATAGATCGTCTGTCCGTCTCGCCGCGTCTGGACAAGCCGTTTATCCTTTAACTTCCGAAGATGTTGCGAGACAGCGGAGACAGTCATCCCGAGCACCTCTGCGAGGTCACAGACGCACATCTCTCGATGCACTGCGAGCAGGTAGATGATGCGGAGGCGCACAGCGTTTCCAGCCGCCGCTAGAAGCTCAGCGAGAAAGGGGAGGGAAGCTTTTTCAGCAAGATTCTGCCTTATGACCGCCATCTCTGCTTTGGTAAATGTCGGTCCGACGCAGAGTCTTCCGTCGATGGTGACTTTTTTCATGGGAGCCTCGAAGTGGGCTTTAGTATTCGCTAAATTACTTAACAATATAGGACCAGGAAAGTTCCCTGTCAAGTGGAAAGCTCAGTTCGTGATGCTCCAATTGGACTTTTTGGCGCGAAAGCTAAGAGTTTCTCAGCATCAAGCGGTTTCAACGTTTGGGATCCGGACCATCATGAAGTCTTGCACTTGTGAACCATATTTCATAGATTTTCGTAGTTGTTTGCTTGTTGGGAAGGTCAAGTTTTTCGTGGCTGGCTGTCTCCTGTCCTTCGTCCCTTCGCTGCTCTTTTCCGCTATACAGGGTCAACCGACCGAAACGGATACTCTGTGCTAACTTAGCTACGTTGGCTGTCCCTCGAAGGCGGATTCTTGCCTTCGACCTGCCAAGTTCCTTTCGGTTTGAGGTTCCGTTGAGCCTTTCGAAGTGCCCACAAAATAATCAACAGAAATTCGAATATACAAACTGGTTCCAGGTGGATACACTCTCGGAGCTCGAAGCCAGGCGAAATCTAGATGGTTGGTTGGCAGGGCGTATCGCTTTCCCACATATGCGTGGTAGGACCAAATTTTTCGGCAAAAGTGCGGAATGATCCCCTGTCGAACTCGGAAACGGAAACAGCCCGAAAGAACGTCGTTCAGAAAGCTGACAGGACGAGGGAATGCCAATGCTAACAAAAACGTTGTATACCTTACAGGTGGGGCAGTCTCCGCTATCATGGTGAGCTAGGAGGCCAAGAGCTTGATAATGCACCACAAACTATCACGTCACTTAGTATCGCAGAAGCTTTATGGAGGGGACGTCGTAGAAGTGGAGGCGGATTCTGATCGGCTGATTTTCTCTCGCAGCCTTCGCGTGGCGGGGGGGATAATCGTATGATCTCGTATCTCGAACAATGCTTTATATCAGACGGATATGGTAGACGGGGAAAAATTGATACCTTAAAAGGACAAGAAATCACCCGCTGAGAACGTTTAAACGTGAGGAAGGATACAGTTTTGAAACAAGAAGAAATCGACATTAACCCAAGGAATCGAAGATGATAGGTGGCTGTATGTTTGTGCGGGGTGAAAGCAACCGACGGAGAGTTCCCACGACTCTCTGTGAACTTCCTGACTACCACACAACGCACTATACTCATCCAAACGCCCTCAACGCGAAACATGAGGGAACATGGAAGGGCATTTCTTCGCGCGACGTTCGTCTCCTTGTGCGGAGAACAGCCCTTGGCCTCTATTCCGTTGGTGTCCGGCCGGGAGATCGCGTCGCGCTGCTGTCGGAGAATTCACCGCAATGGGTAATATCCGCCTTTGCCATTTCGTCAATCGGTGCGGCAACGGTTCCGATTTATACGACGCAGGCCCCGTCTCAAGTCGAGTACATTTTAACCAACGCTGGCGTTAAGATACTTCTCGTCTCAAGCGAAGTTCTTTTTGTTCGGGTTCAATCGATTTTTTCACATCTGCATCTTAGTTGCGTTGTGGTCTTCGGGCCGTTTGCCTCGGGCGATGGAATTATCACTCTTGAAGAGGTGCGTTCAAGAGGAAAAGCTCTGGAAGAAGAGCAACCCGGTCTCTTAGATTGCCTCCGCCGTGACGTCAAACCCGAATCGGTCGCTTCAGTGATTTACACCTCGGGGACAACTGCTTTGCCGAAGGGTGTCGCGCTCACTCACCGAAATCTAACATCAAACGCGGTCGATGCGAGCTCGGTGATTGGGTGGCATACCGGCAGCGACAGAGCGCTGTCATTTCTCCCTCTCTCCCATATCTTCGAACTTACGCTCATCAATATCTATCTCTACCGCGGTATTCGCGTCTATTTTGCGGAGTCGGTTGAAACACTCGCCCAGAGTCTTCAAGAAGTATGTCCTACGGTGATGACAACTGTGCCGCGCATGCTGGAAAAAGTCTATGATAAGATCCGGCTCAAAGGGAAAGAACTCACAGGGCTGAGAAGGATACTGTTTGACTGGTCGATCCGTTTGGCAGCTAGATACAACTGTGATGGAGGGAATTCTTGGTGGTATGGTATTCAACGAAGCATTGCATCTGCTCTCGTATTTTCGAAATGGCGTAGCGCCCTCGGCGGAAAAATCCGCTTCATCATTTCGGGTGGTGCACCACTTCCTGCGTGGCTGGCAAGAGTGTACTTCGCGGCGGGAATTCCGATTCTTCAGGGTTACGGGCTCACGGAAACATCTCCAGTTATTTCGGTGAACACGCTGAAGCGAAACCGAATCGGTTCAGTCGGACAGCTCATTCCGAACGCCGAAGTACGCATTGCCGAGGACGGCGAGATTCTCACCAGGGGTCCGAATGTGATGAAAGAGTTTTACAATGCCCCCGAAGCCACAAATGCAGTATTCGACGGTGATTGGTTCCGCACAGGGGATATCGGATATCTCGACAGCGACGGCTTCTTGTTTATTACGGACCGGAAGAAAGATCTGATTAAAAAAAGCAGCGGTAAATTTATCGCTCCTGGTCCGATCGAAACCAAACTGATTGCAAGCTGTTACATTGACCACGCTGTGGTAGTCGGTGAAGGGCGCAAATTCGCCATTGCATTGATTTTTCCAAATCTTGCAAATCTCAAAGATTGGGCAATGAAGCGCGGAATGGCCGTTACGATGGATGCAGAACTTCTCCAGCTTCCCGAAGTTCAATTACTCTACCAGCAGGAAGTCAATGTCGTCAATGCGGAGGTCAATCCATGGGAACGCATCATCAAGTTTCTTCTGATCGAATCAGAGCTCACTACTGCCACGGGCGATCTGACGCCAACACTCAAAGTGCGACGCCATATCGTTGAACAAAAATACACAGATCGGATCAACGACCTTTACGAAGAATTTGAACATCTACATGATGTCCATTGAGGACTCTCTCATGAAACAGACGATTGAAAAAGTTGCGGTGCTCGGCTCAGGTGTGATGGGCTCGCGTATAGCAGCGCACCTTGCGAACGCCGGGATTGCTTCATATCTGCTCGATATCGTTCCGAACGAACTGAGACCCGATGAACAGAAAAGGGGCTTGACGCTAAAGAGTCCCGATGTGCGCAACCGCATTGCCCGTGAGGGTCTGGAAGAAGCAAGGAAGTCGAGACCTGCAGCGTTCTTCGTACCCGAACTTTCCAGCCTAGTCACGATTGGCAATCTTGAGGACAATACACGGTGGCTGTCCGAAGCAGATTGGATCATCGAAGCGGTGGTCGAGAGGCTTGACATCAAACAGCAGGTTCTGCAGATGGTTGATCATACAAGAAAGCCGCACACAGTTGTCACATCGAACACGTCCGGTATTCCGATCTCGGCCCTTGCAAGCGGCCGCTCAGATGATTTTCGGAAACATTTTTGTGGAACGCACTTCTTTAACCCGCCACGGTACATGAAGTTGCTGGAAATAATTCCCACAGCAGATACTCTACCCGAGGTTGTGGAGATGATGGCAACGTTCGGAGAAAGAGCGCTCGGCAAAGGAATCGTCTATTGCAAGGACACGCCGAATTTCATTGCCAATCGCATCGGCGTGTTCGCAATGCTGTATACCATTCGAGCAATGGTGGATGATGGGTACACGATCGAAGAAGTCGATCAAATTACAGGTCCGGCTAGCGGCAAACCGAAAAGCGCAACCTTCCGTACGGGCGATCTGGTGGGCATCGACACCCTCGTGCACGTGGCAAACAATCTGTATCACGCTGTGCCGGATGACGAAATGCGTGAGACGTTCAAAATTCCCCCTTTTATCGAATCGATGATCAAGAACAAATGGCTGGGGGACAAGACGAAGCAGGGCTTTTACAAAAAAACCAAGGGAGAAGGGAAAGAAAAAGGAATCCTGGTGCTCGATTGCCATACCATGGAATATCGAGAAAGAGCCAAAGCAAAGTTCCAATCGATCGAGATGGGCAAGAATATCGAGAGTGTTCATGAACGTATCAAAATGCTTGCGTACAATCAGGATCGAGCCGGGAAATTCTTCTGGAAAACCTTGAGCGCAATCCTTATCTACACCGCACATCGTGTGCCTGAAATCGCTGATGAAATCATCCATATCGACAACGCGATGAAGTGGGGATTCAATTGGGACCTGGGTCCGTTTGAAACATGGGATGCCATCGGGGTAGAAACATCGGTCAGGAAGATGAAAGAGGAGGGAAGGACAATTCCGCCGCTTGTTGAAAAGCTCTTGAGTTCCGGGAAGAAATCATTTTACGTCACTGAGAACGGTGTACGTTCGTGTTATGATTGGCGTACTGGAGGGTATAAAATTGAATCCGAAAGGTCCGCGATCATCTTGCTTCCATCGTTGAAAGATCGAAAGAAGGAAGTACGGCGCAATGCAGGGGCGAGTTTGATAGATCTCGGCGATGGTGTTGCGTGTCTGGAGTTTCATTCGAAAATGAACGCAATCGGAGAAGATATTATTCAAATGGTCCATCTGGCGCTGACGGAAACAGCGAAGAATTTTCAAGGGCTGGTGATCGGGAATCAAGGTCCGAATTTCTCGGTGGGGGCGAATCTGATGCTGATTTTGATGGAGGCGCAGGATGAAAACTGGGACGAGCTCGACATGATGGTGCGCGCATTCCAGAAAGCGACGACGAGCCTGCGGTATTCGGATACGCCGGTCGTTGCTGCGCCGTTTGGAATGACCCTGGGAGGCGGCTGCGAGTTCAGTCTTGCCGCAGATAGGATCCAGGCATCTGCCGAACTCTACATGGGACTCGTGGAAGTGGGAGTTGGTCTGATTCCGGCTGGTGGCGGCACAAAAGAAATGCTTCTGCGAAACATTGAAGGAGTCCCACCCGATAGCGAGGCGGATCTCTTCCCGTTTGTCAAACGGGCATTTCAAACCATAGCCATGGCGAAAGTTTCTACAAGCGCACTGGAGGCGAAGAACATCGGATACCTGCGAAGCACTGACTCTTATTCGATGAACAAAGATCGCCTCATTGGCGATGCAAAGCAGGTTGTCTTTGGCATGGCGATTAGCGGCTATACGCTGCCGAAAATGCGGACGAACATTCCGGTGCTTGGAGTGCCGGGATTGGCGAACCTCAAGATTGGAATTCATTTGATGAAAGAAGCAGGGTACATTTCCGAATACGATGCGCACGTCGGCCACAGACTTGCCAATGTTTTGTGTGGTGGAGATCTGAGCGCAAAGAGCTTCGTGAGCGAACAGTATCTCCTTGATCTCGAACGTGAAGCATTCTTGAGTTTGCTCGGCGAGAAGAAGACACAAGATCGGATTAAGTATATGCTGGAGATTGGAAAGCCATTGAGGAACTAGTGCCATTCCAACTCATCATCTATACAGTGGAGAGGTCGCGTTTGCACGACCGAAAGGACGCTCATGAGAAAATTCCAACCGCCAAGCACCAAATCCCAAATAAGCACCAACTTCCAAATGCCAAGCCGGCGATTCATCACGATGTTTTGGTCCTTGGAGCTTGGAATTTGTTTGGATCTTGGGAGCTTGGTTCTTGGAATTTCTGCTTCACGATGGCGGCACGGTCTAACAAGCGGGATAGTAAACTCGACGTACAGTTCATTTACTTGGAACGGCACTAGCGCATTGATGCAAGACGTAAGCAAGATGTGCATCGACAATAAGATTATGTAAGAGGTGACACGAATGAAAGACGCATTCATCGTAAGTGCAGTGCGAACTGCAGTGGGGAAAGCACTCAAAGGTTCGCTGCGGAATACGCGATCGGATGAATTGGCTGCGGCAGTTATTGGAGAGGTGGTGAAGCGAACGCCCGGACTGGAGCCAGGAGAGATTGACGATGTGATCATTGGCTGTGCGATGCCGGAGGGTGAGCAGGGTTTGAATTTTGCACGGCTTTCCACACTCCGGGCAGGTCTCCCAGATTCTGTCCCTGCACTGACGATTAACCGGTTCTGCTCATCGGGGTTGCAGACGATCGCATTTGCGACCGAGCGCATCATGGCGGGCCACGCCGAAGTTATCATTGCGGGGGGTGCCGAATCGATGAGCATGGTACCGATGTCGGGCTTTAAGTTCATGGCAAATCCATACCTCGCTGATCATAACCCTGATGCGTACCTGACGATGGGGCTGACGGCGGAGAACGTGGCCAACAAATACAACATCACTCGAGAATTGCAGGACGCTTTTTCTTATCGGAGTCATACGAGGGCTATTGCAGCGATTAAGGCTAGCTATTTCAAAGATGAGATCGTTCCGCTGAAAATAGTGACCAAAGCACTTGACAACGACGTCGGGAAAAAAACAACGGACCAGACCTTCGACGCCGACGAAGGTCCACGCGAGGATACATCGATGGAGAAGCTTGCAGCCCTACAGCCGGTCTTTGCCCGCGGCGGAAGTGTCACGGCAGGGAATTCGTCACAGATGAGCGATGGGGCCGCAGTAGTCATGGTGATGTCAGGCGAAAAAATGAAGCAACTCGGCTTGAAGCCCCTCGCGCAGTTGCGGAGTTTTGCCGTCGGAGGGGTTCCTCCCGAACTTATGGGCATCGGGCCTGTAGTGGCGGTCCCAAAGGCGCTCAAGCAGGCAAATACCACGTTGGACAAAGTCGATCTCATCGAGCTCAATGAGGCGTTTGCTGCTCAAGCCTATTATGTGGTGCAAAATCTCGGGATGGATGACAATAAAGTCAACGTGAATGGTGGAGCGATCGCACTCGGCCATCCACTGGGTTGCACGGGGGCAAAGCTCACGGTCAGCATCATCAACGAAGCGCGCCGGCGCAACGCGAAGCTTGGAATGGTCACGATGTGTATTGGTGGAGGGATGGGGGCGGCCGGCGTGTTGGAGTTTTTCTCGTAGAATGCACGGCAGAAATCATTACCTCTTCAAGCAAAAAAAATGAAATAGCATACGAGGTGTGAAATGGAAAAGGCAACGATGGATTATGTGAAGGGCGGTAGTTTTCTTCTGGAGGAGACAGAGCCATCCGAAGTATTTACTCCTGAAGATTTCACTGAACAGCAACAGATGATGGCTCAGGTTACAAGTGATTTCGTTGACAAGGAAGTTCTGCCCTGTTTGGATAAAATCGATGAGCAAAAGGAAGGTCTCACGCTATCCTTGTTGCGAAAGGCGGGAGAACTTGGTCTTCTCTCGGTCGATATACCGGAAGAATACGGGGGACTCGGACTTGATAAAACGAGCTCGTTGCTCGTTGCTGAGCACATCGGCCGAACCGGTGCGTGGGCCGTTTCTCACGGTGCGCATACGGGAATCGGAACGCTGCCGATTGTCTACTTTGGCACAGAGGAGCAAAAGAAGAAGTATCTCCCCAAGCTTGCCAGTGGTGAATGGATCTCGTCTTACTCTCTCTCGGAACCCGGTTCCGGTTCCGATGCCTTGGCTGCACGGACAACCGCGGTGTTGAGTCTGGACAAGAGGCATTATATCCTTAACGGTACGAAGATGTGGCTTTCGAATGCGGCATTTGCCGACGTCTATATCACGTTTGCCAAGGTCGATGGTGAGAAATTCTCTTCGTTTATCATTGAGAAAAATTTTTCCGGTGTGTTGACTGCCGCTGAAGAGAAGAAGATGGGTATTAAGGGTTCATCGACACGGCAGCTTATTCTGGACAATGCTCAGGTTCCTGTACAGAATTTGCTCGGCGAGATTGGCCGGGGTCATATTATTGCGTTCAATATCCTCAACATCGGGCGTTTCAAACTTGGTGCGGCGGTTATCGGCGCGGGAAAGAAAGTGATCACCGATTCGATTGTTTATGCCAAAACGCGAAAGCAATTCAATCAACCGATTACGAATTTCGGATTGATTAAACACAAGCTCGCCGAGATGGCAATCCGGACGTACGTGGGAGAAAGTATGGTGTACCGCACTGCAGGACTGATCGATCTTATTCTCGAAAATGTTGATAAGAAAAATCCTGATATTGCGAACCAGACCTTAAAAGGTATCGAAGAATATGCCATCGAATGCTCAATAATCAAAGTTTATTGCAGTGAAATTCTTGATTATGTTGTCGATGAGGGTGTCCAGATTTTTGGCGGGTATGGGTACAGTGAGGAATATCCTGTAGCACGGGCATATCGTGATTCGCGTATCAATAGGATTTTTGAAGGAACGAACGAGATCAACCGGCTTCTGATTACGGGAATGCTCATGAAGCGTTCCCTGAAGGGAGAACTCGGTTTGCTTTCAGCAGCGCAGCAATTGTCCAATGACCTCTTGAACATGCCCTCGGGGGACAGCGAAGAAGAAGGGGTTTTTACCGTCCAACGGCGCTTGATCGGCAATGCAAAGAAAGTCGCCGTCATGACAAGCGGAGCGGCGGCGCAAAAGTATATGGAGAAGCTGTCCGAGGAACAGGAGATTCTCGGCCACATCAGCGATATCGTAATGGAAGTCTACGCGATGGAGTCGGTCCTTTTGCGAGCCGAGAAAAACCTGGCAAGGGGGAAAGCGAATGATCTCCATATCAACATCGTTAAGACATTTGTGAACGACGCAATTGCCCGGGTCGAAATACACGCACGAAACCTTCTCTCTGTGATAGCAGAAGGAGATCTGTTGCGCACGTACCTTACTGTACTGAAACGTCTCATGAAGTATACTCCCCTTAACACTGTTGTATCCCGTCGTATGATCGCCGATGTGTTGATTGGGAAAGAGAAGTACGCGCTCTAGGATGAACACGCTTCCATTGATTGAAAGTCAGCTACGTCCGTTTGCATAGTCGTTGATGATCGGATTCTCCG
>JBHHZW010000065.1:0-9200 GCA_046758305.1 Bacteroidota bacterium
CCCAGTTCAACAACGTGTCCAGAGACGTGATGATGATGTTGCTGTTCTCGAATCGTTTATCTAAGAGTCCCATAACATTTCATCCGTGCCGATCATGCAGGCCTGTCCCGCTTCTCCTCGATTTTCTTTTTCCCTTCCACCAATTCTTCGAGCTTCGGGACGTACGGACGAGGCTTGTCCCAGTCCAGGTCCCCTTTTGCCCACACGTAGGCAAAGCCCACAAGCAGCATCGCGATAAAAATCATCATCTCGACAAACGCGAAGAGCCCCAGCTGTTGATAGACCAGGGCCCACGGGAACAGGAACAGCACTTCAACCTCGAAGATGACAAAGATGAGAGCTACGACGTAGAATCGTATATTGAATTTGATCCATGGCGTTCCGATCGGTTCCTCACCGCACTCATACGTGGCGAGCTTGTCTGGGTACGGTCGATGGGGACGCAGAAGTCGGGCTGTAATCAAGCCCCCTGCAACGAAGATCCCACCGAGTATGAAAAAGATGAGCACTCGACCGAACTCAGTAAGCATGTGCGTTCTTTTTTCTGTCGTCAGAAACCATCGTGAAAACAAAAAAATATAACAACTCGTGCACGCAATGTCAAGAAAAAGCGCATCCCCAGAGCAAGCTATTTTCTAGCAACGTGAACTTTCGAGGACAGCCGTCAGACCTCCACGTTGTACATCTGTCGCAAATCAACAGTGTCTAGCCTAACAGTACGACATTCTCGATGCATGCTCGCTCAGCATATGTAATTTTTCGGCAGGCAACTGTCACCTGAATTCTATCTTCAGAGTTGTTCAGTCACTTGCCTCGTTTATCCGATAGGCTCTCCATACCTTCTGCTCTGCAGCTGCTCTTTCAACATCCGATCAGCTAAACAGGGGGATATTTGCGGCAGTCGCCCTACGAATTCGGTGATTGCAACAAACGTCTACCAAGGAGTCACCAGGTTGACGCCGTTCCGAGACGGCGGTCATCGAGTTACGAAATGCGATAAATTGTTTATGCTACTACACATTCCTAGTCAAGGAAACTGGTTCTGTGACGATCGCCGACCTTCCACATCTACGTCCAGAGGGGCAAATCGCGTTCGATCGTCCTACACTTGCTTCTTGATTTCAGGGATGGTTGATCAATCGCTCGCGGCTGCCACTGCTATGGCCAAGTGCGCGCTGATCTGACGTGATTGCGCATTCTCCGATAGGATGGAACCACATGCACCTTTCAGGGGGAACCTCCTTTCCGCGGGAAGAGATAATATCCTTACATGCTCCTTATTACGTCCTTAATGGAGACAGCCGCCCGGTTTTCTTAGCCTTTGTCCCCCCTTCCTGCCGTTCAGATTGTGATCACCATCATTGTTCGCTTTCTCTAATTTGATTTGTTTTGAACTCCATGATGCTACATTGTTGTAGAGTTCGCTTGCTTGATGCCTTCTGCTTTCACCTGAAACATTTGAAAACAAGGACACAATATCATTGGACAAAGCGGTTTTGACTGCAAGGCAGGTTGCCGCGCTGCTTCAGATGGATCAGAGAACTATCTATAAATTGGCAAAGCGCGGAGAGCTCCCTTCTTTTAAAGTCACAAATCAGTGGCGGTTTTTGAGAAAGGATATCGAGACGTGGGTTGAGAAGAAAAAGCGGGAAATCCTGGCAAGAAAACGATGAGATGTGCGGTTCACTTCAGATTCAGCACTATTGAGAGATCCGATTTTTTCCCGCAAGGGAGGATGGCGATATAATATAAAGACAAGAACCACATCAGGCAAGCCATTCGGAATCTCAGAAAGTGGATCGTGAATTCCAGCACGGTGAATTTGCGCTGGTCAGTGGGATGAAAACCAGCGTTGTGAGCACCAACTCGAACAGCCAACTCAAGATAAACCTCGAGACCCTAGGAACATTCAGAGAAGCTCATGTTTCAAACCTCCTGTAGATCGCAAAGAATGGAAGAATGGGTAAACTCACAGAGGCGATCGATGGCATCATGAGTTTGAGCGAAAGCGTGGCGAACGAGATTGGGCGGTATAGTAAGATCATTGGCGGAGCAGGATATTTGACAGATCGCGGTTCGCTAGGAGTGGTGGGCTTTTCGTGCGCATTTCGTATCAATCGAATCATCAATAAAATGGGAGCACTCAGCCATGTTTGACGGATCAACCGATATTTTGAAGCTTATTCTCTCCTTACTCCTGTTTCCTCTGTATTTTCAGGATGCCCTTATCAGTTTTGCCTGGGGGGCTAACGAACAATTTTGGATCATGATTGTGAAACGCATATTATTGCTACTACCAATCTCCGCGATCATCGTAGGCCTCTGGGTCACTATTCCTTCCTTAGTGACCGTGCTTATCAGACAAAATCGTAAACAGTTTGTGATAACCTTATTCGTCACATGGTGGGACCTGGGAAAATCCATCGTTTCCTTTTGGGGCGGGATTCTCAAGTTCGTTTTTAGTCTTTCCACAGCGTTGTTGGGGCTCCTTAGAATCTTATTCCTCAGCGTTTGGTCGATTATTCAAGACGTCATTTTCATGCCATTTCGATTAATCCGAAAAGCAGGTCAAAATGTCGTGAGTTCACCTATTCCCTGGATCGCTGTATTCTTGACATTGTTTTGGTCCTTGCTTGAAGCGTTAATTTTTACATACGTAACCACACCTCTCGTTGTAGACGTTTTCTCCAACATCACAGGGGAAACTTTGTCAGAAAATATCGTTCGCATTCCTTTGTTTATTTTCTTGCTCTTCATCGTTCTCGGTAGTTATGCGGTGCTTTCGACCATGGTCGATGCTGTTAAGAATAAAAACATCTCCGCGATACTGGGAATAGGTGTTATTGAGATAATAGCTCTTTTTGTTGAAGTGGTATTTCTCTACAGGGAATTTGTGGACTCGTTGGTACCCTGGCTTGCACAATATTCAGAAGGCTTTCAGCTTGGAATTGTGGGGACCCTGGTGATAGCATGTTTTGTTTGGCTCGGTGTCAGGAGTTTATCATGGTTTCTTTTTGCCGCCCACGGAACACCAACGATTCTCACTATCATACAGGGCAAAGGGCTCGAAGTGGGCCGCCGTGGCGAAGTTCCTCAAGCCCGTCCGTTTGGGATATCTGCTGAGATCATAGACAAGATCAAAGAAAACACGACCTGGATGCTTAAGAAAACAGATGAGCTTATGGCCTCTTTCATGTTACCGCCGCTTCAGGTTGTCGCTGCATCGATAAACTTTCTTGCATTGCTTGTGACCTCCAACCATCTTTTTGTGCTCCCGTTCAAAACCATGGGAGATATATTGAATTCAAGAGCTCTAGTTGACAGCATTACAAAAAGGAGCCTCAGGAAGGCTTAGTCCACTAATGATGCGCAAGAACTGTCGGAGATCACTAGAATGACACGGAGCAAAATAACATTTCCAGCGTTGTGTTTCCTGGCGATATTGCTGACAGGATGTGATCAGGCACCAAAACCGCGACTCTCACTATTTGTTGGAGTTGATATTAGCGGTTCATTCATTAATAGTGCCTATTTTGACGATTCAATAGATTTCCTCGCTCATTACATTTACGGCCATCTCAATGGTCTCGGAGGGTTAGAAGTTCCAAACGTCCTCTTTGTCAGTTCAATAGGTGGGGCTACGGCCGATGAGGCCAAAACGTTCTATCCCATACATTCATTCGAAAACAAATCCATTGAAGAAATTGCGGACAAGCTTCGAGAAATTTTTCCGAAAGAGATTTCAAACCCTCTCACAGACTACAATGCCTTTTTCGAACAGGTTGCACTCACTGTGAGAAACAAAAATCTGGTTCTCAGGCCCATTTCGATCGTCATGGTCAGCGATGGAATTCCTGATGTAGAGAAAGAAGGCCAGACTGATTTCCGAAGTATTGTTGTCAAACCACTGGAGCTCCTCGCTCGAAGCGTCACCATTCGCTTACTGTATACCAATGCAGTCGTTGGAAAAAATTGGCAAACAAAAGTCAAGCGGAATCGAGTGAAGATTTGGACCCAAGATGCGGAAGTTCTCGTATCTTGGAAAGATCCGAATATTCTGACTCCAGGGAAACAGATTGAAGAGCAAATTCATTTCTTCGATTGGATAAAAGATAATGTGGATTTCGGGGTGCGTTCCCGGCGCGTTGACTGATTGTTCCTCAACGTCAAGGGAGATACCGAAGATCCATTATGAAGGGGGAACTCTTGACCGATCGAGGAGATTCGTAGTGGCGTAAAATAGCCCCGGAATTGGAAGTCGGAAACTGCCCAAGGTACCTTTGGTGTTTCAAGCCTTCATGAACGTTTCTCCCACCGAATCTCTTTTCTCCTGCGCTTGCGGTTGACCCACCGAGCAAGAACGAAGAGAAGATCCGACAGACGATTGAGGTACACAACGATGTGGGGATTCACCTCCTCCAAGTGGGATAGCCTCACCACAGCGCGCTCTGCTCGACGACAGACGGTGCGCGCAAAATGGAGCTCCGCTGCGATCCTATCTCCTCCAGGGAGAACAAAATAGCCGAGCGGGGGCAACTTTGCGTCGATCTTATCGATGATGGATTCCAGAGCTTTCACGTGAGATGCCGCAATGCGAGGGATCGAACGTTCTTTATGCACAATGGGATCCGGAGTGGCAAGGTCTGCTCCGACGATGAACAAGTCATTCTGGAGACGCTTGAGGATCTTGAGCAGAGTGTTTTCACGTGATGATGCAGCGACGATTCCAAGCAGCGCATTCAGTTCATCGACGGTCCCGTACGCCTCAATCCGGAGGTTATCCTTCGGGACGCGCCCCCCACCTACGAGTGACGTCTCTCCCTTGTCGCCGGTTTTTGTGTAGATCCTCATTCAGGAGGGATGGTTCCGCAGAGAAAAAGAGCCCGACGGATGATCCTCGACCTACGACCTCGTAGAGGGGCCGGTAATGCCGCATTACTTTTGTCTCGCTCGCCCATTCTTCAGGTAGTGGGGAAGTCCCTCGAAGAAATAAACGGACGTTCGAATCCCGCCGAAGAAATTGTTCAGGTTGATGTGCTCGTCCGGCGCGTGTGCGTTCTCATCCGGAAGACCGAACCCAAGGAGCACCGTGTCGATCCCGAGAATCTCTTTGAATTGCACGACGATAGGGATAGAGCCACCTTCTCGCTGATAGAGCGGCTTTTTCCCGAACGCCTTCTCCAGCGCCGCAATCGCAGCCTGTACCCCTGGACTCTTGATCGGTGTAATGGCTGGCTTGCCACCGTGAAGGGCTTTTACTTTCAGCTGGACAGTTTTCGGGGCAATCTTCTTGATATGCCTTTCGAATAGTTTCCCGATTCTCTCCGGGTCCTGGTCTGGAACGAGCCGCATCGAGATCTTCGCGTACGCCTCGGATGGCAGCACCGTCTTCGCCCCATCACCGGTAAACCCACCCCAGATTCCGTTACACTCGAGTGTCGGGCGCGCCCAGAGCCGCTCCAGGGTGGTGAATCCCTTCTCCCCATACAGCTTCTTCACACCGAGATCTTGCGCATACTTCTTATCGTTCCAGGGTAGCTTCTTAAACGCCCGCCGTTCCTCCTTCTTCAGCGGTCGGACATCCCTATAAAAACCCGGAATTCTCACTTTTCCATTCCGATCGTGAAGGCTTGCAATCATCTCTGTGAGTACTTGAATAGGATTATGAACGGAGCCACCGAACGACCCCGAATGGAGGTCGCGGTTTGGTCCGATGACTTCCACTTCCATGTAAGCCAACCCGCGCAAGCCGTAGCAGATGGACGGAATCCCTTTGGCAAACATAGAAGAATCCGAGATCAGCACAAGATCCGCCTTCAGCAGATCCTTGCGCTCTTTCACGAACGTTTCGAGGTTGGCGCTCCCAACTTCTTCCTCCCCTTCGATCAGCATCTTCAGGTTGCACGGCAATCTGCCCCAGTTCTGCATGTATGCTTCTATGCCTTTGAAATGGATGAAGACCTGGCCCTTATCATCCGCAGAGCCGCGCGCGTACAGGTTCTCACCGCGGATGGTCGGCTCAAACGGCGGAGACGTCCAGAGATTCACAGGGTCAACTGGTTGGACATCATAATGGCCGTAAAAAAGAATCGTCGGGTGGCCCGGAGCCCCGAGCCACTCGCTGTAAACGATCGGGTGGCCCGCCGTAGGAAACGCCTGAACATTCTGCATGCCGATCCGGACCATGTGGTTGGCGACCCACTGAGCGCACCGCTGCACGTCTGGGGCGTATTGCTTGTTCGTACTGATGCTCGGGATCCGAAGAAATTCGTAGAGCTCCTCCAGATAGCGGTCTTTGTTGGATTCGATGTAATCGAGGATCGATTCCATGGGATCTCCACTTGGTGGAAGCGCACTGCAAGACGAGAAGCTATCAAATATAAGAACTCGGATTCCGAAAGGCAAGAGAACTTCTGACTCAGAGCCCGCTCATCGTTCGATTTCGATTCCGATTCAGGGAAAATCGTTACCTTGACTCTGGCACAAGATTTGTTTAGCTTTGAACTGACCAGTCAGTGCACTTCTTCTGAAGCATTGCTCCATGACCCTTGTCATCATCGATGTCCTGGAAGTTCTTCTTCCCATCCTCTATTTCATCACGATCTGGGCTTACGCCAAGGCTTTTTTCAGCGGTCATCCGAAAGCGAGGAAGATCAGCACACCGCTTTTGACGGTGACGTTGTTGGCGCATCTCACGTACCTCCTCGGACGAACCGCCGCTTTTGAGCATCCACCGATCACCAGTATCTTTGAAATTCTCTCGGTGATCGCCTTCAGCATCTCTTTTGCATATCTTCTACTCGAGTCGAAAACAAGAGTGAAGGGAACTGGCTATTTTGTCCTTAACCTTCCGTTTTTCTTTCAACTTGTTTCCTCGCTCTTCATCAAAGATCAAATCGATGTCGACCCGGTGTTGAAAAGCAATCTGCTTGGAATTCATGTGTCGAGTGCGCTTCTCGGCTACGCTGCGATCACTATCTCTGCGGTCTATGGATTCCTCTATCTGATGCTGTACCATAAGATCAAGTCGAGTCGATTTGGTGTGATTTATGAGCATCTCCCAAACCTGGAAGTCCTCGAACGATTGAGCTTTGTTGCCACGGCGATCGCCTTTGTTTTTCTTACCGTCGCGATCGCTGTGGGGCTGATTTGGCTTCCAAGGGCTTTTCCTGAGTCCTCCTATATCGACCCAAAGCTCTTCGGAACCTTCCTGATCTGGCTCCTTTACGGGATAGGTCTCGCCGCCAGAAAGCTGGCTGGCTGGTATGGAATAAGGATCGTTGTCCTTTCGATTCTAGGGTTTGGCTTTACCCTTATTTCAATGACCGTAATTAACATATTCTTCAGCGGCTTCCATAAGTTCTATTGACCGATAGAAATTGGTCCGCCGATTTTGAAAGCGGTCTCATGGATTTGCTCTCTGTTGGTACCAGTCATAAACGAGCGCCCATCGAAGTTCGAGAGAAACTCTGGTTCTCCGTAGACGAGGTCCGCGCCGCATTGAAGGAGCTCACCCAGCACTCCTACAAAGAATGCGTGATCATCTCGACGTGCAACCGGACAGAAGCGTACGTGGTTTCGCCCTCTGAGGAGCCGAAAGGGGAATCACTGCGCGATTTTCTGATCGACTTCAAGCACGCCCGATCCATAGCACGCCCGGAGCATTTCACTTCATTCATTTCTTGCGGCGTCGCAAACCATCTATTTGAGGTTGCTGCAGGTATCGACTCGATGGTCGTTGGCGACATCCAGATCCTCGGACAAGTGAAGGAATCGATCAACCTCTCGAAGGAGTCGCGCACGAACGGGTTCTACACGAACAGACTGTTTCAGTCCGCGCTTCACGTGGGAAAGCGCAGCCGAACTGAAACTGAAATCAGCGAAGGGGCGGTTTCGGTCAGCTATGCAGCTGTGGAACTCGCCTCGAAAATTTTTGCTCATCTAGAGAAAAAGACCGCCCTCCTCATCGGTGCAGGTAAGACTGGAGAGTTGACTGCGAAGCACCTCGTCAGCAAGGGCGTGAAGGACGTCCTCATCGCAAACCGAACTCGGAGTAAAGCGGAGGAGGTGATTCAGAAACTCGGCGGCAGCATCGTCGACTTCGAGGATCTCCGTTCTCAGCTGCGTCATGCCGATATCGTCATCAGCGCTATCTCCTCGCCGAATTATGTCCTTACGGTTCAGGACATCCAGCACGTCATGAGAGATCGGGACAACAGCCCGCTCTTCATCATCGACATCGGGGTGCCACGCAACGTGGACCCACTCGTCAATAAGATCAGCAACGTCTTTCTGCACGATATCGATGCCCTGCAGCGCATCGTCGATCAGAATCTCCAGAAGCGAACCCGTGAGGTCACCAAGGCCCAGAAAATTGTCGAGGAAGAGTTGGTGGAGTTTACACACTGGTACAATTCACTCAACGTGAACCCGACGATTCAGCAACTGAGGGAATTGTTCGAAGAGATTCGTCGGTTGGAAGTCGAAAAACACACGCATCGGTTCACAGAGCGCGACCGCGAATTGATGGATCTCGTGACGAAGAGAATCCTCAACAAGATTCTCCATATTCCGACGATGAACCTCAAAAACGGAGAAAACGAATCGACCGAGGAAACGCTGACAAAGATCCGCACGATCCGGAAACTTTTTGGACTGATGGGAAGAGGACCTGATGCATAGAGTTCTTATTATCGGGTCACGTGGAAGCGTCCTTGCCCTCCGGCAATCAAACTGGGTGAAGCGCGAGCTTGAACGACATCTCTCAAACAGAGAAATCCGGCTGGAGGTCATCAAGACGAGGGGGGATAGGGTCTTGGACACGCCCCTTTCGAAAATCGGCGGGAAGGGATTGTTCACGAAGGAGATCGACCTGGCGTTGTACGAAAGGCGGATCGACCTCGCTGTCCACAGCCTGAAAGACATCCCCACGCAAACGCCCGAAGGACTGACGATCGGAGCCATCACGAAGCGCGAAGATGTCCGCGATGTCTTCATCAAGCATCCTGAAAAGAATCACACAAGTCTCGCGTCACTTTCACGGGGAGCCGTGATCGCTACTGGAAGTTTGCGAAGGAAGTGCCAGCTGTTGCACTTCCACTCGGACCTCGTCATTGAAAATCTGCGCGGCAATGTACCGTCTCGGATCCAGAAGCTCGACGCGTCGGATTGGGATGGAATCGTTCTCGCAAAAGCAGGCT
>JBHHZW010000066.1:0-9194 GCA_046758305.1 Bacteroidota bacterium
CCCCGCTCCCTTGCTTCCCCGCACCGCTGCACCCCTGCACCTCTGCACCCCTGCTCCCCTGCTCCCCTGCTCCCCTGCACACCCGCTCCCCGCTCCCCCGCTCCCTTGCACCCCTGCTCATCGATCAACCAGAGCGTGATTCCTTTCGGCGATGGGTACAGGTCAAACAGCCACCCCTTCACGGTGGTTCGCATGGGCGTTCTCCTCAACGAGTTTCCCGACACGGTCGGGATCGTCGAGAGTGGTCAACAGTTGGGCAAGACGCGTTTCGAGTTGCTTGATGCGCTTGTGCTGTTCGAGGGTGATCGACATCATGATGCTCTCGAACGGAATCACACGCATGGCGTAGAAATTTTCCGCCAGATGGATACGCGCAGCCCGGAAAAGGTCATCGAACAGTTCCTGGTCTCCTTTGGGGAGCCCGCGGCGGAACTTCGACCATGACTGTATCTCTCGATCGATGACATTCGTGAACGTCGGTACGGTCCGTCCCATGGTTGATCCTCCATTGTGATGGTTCAAGTCCCGAAGGCTCCGAAGGAGTCCCTTCAGGAGATGCCTGCCCGGCGCGCAGGCGGGGATTCCCAGAAGAGTCTCGGTTCGTTCTCTTCGCTCATTTCTAGTCGGTAGACCTGGTTGACCCTTGTTTTCAGTGTTCGCAGCAGTTGATTGCGTTCTTTTGGGATGACATTCCAGTCCTGTGACGCAAGGAGAATGGAGATGCCGCGCGATTTCAGCTCCTCCAGCGTTGCAGTCACCCGCACGAGTATTTGCTGGACTTCCCTGAAGGGCGCCTGCTCATCGTAGAAGGTGTCGAGCAACCCCAGAATGAGCGCCGTGTTCGATCGAACGTGGTGGAGGAACGGTCCCAGCCGATGGGTGATGGCGGCTTCCATCTGGTAGCAGGTAAACCCTCGAGAGATGAAGATGCGGTCGAGCACCGTGTGCGGGTCGAGCGCATGCCGCCGTGCGATGCTCGCGATCAGGTGCACGTCGAAGCGGTTTGCCCCATCGACGACGGCGATGGAAGATCCCTGCATCAGCGCATGGGCGGCAACGGTGAGCGAGAGGGGAAACACGGCCGGGTCGCCGTACAGCAGAAAGAGTTTTCCCGGCGGTGGATCCTTGAATCGATTCGTGAGCACGCTGCACGAGATTGCCGGCGATGAAGGATGTTGGATGATGTTCGGCATACTGCTGTAGTGAAATTCCAAATCACAAATCCCAAATTCCAAACGGCTCGGCGGGTTTGGAATTTGTGTATTGGAAATTATTTGGAGCGTGGTGCTTGGGATTTGAAATTTTCTCTCCGCTGCCCTTTAGCCCCTTTGTTGTCGGTCGTCGCGTGAGACTGAGTCCGGCAGTGATGCCCCGCTGGATGCTCCGATGTCCATATTTTTCCTGCAAGGCATCGATGCGGCGGTGAAGCTCCGGATACGCCGCGGCCTTCGAGAGCAGTAAATCCAGCTGTTCGTCCTCAGGCTGGAAGTTCGACACTTTGACGCCGACGAGGCGAATGGCCCGCCTGCTTGCCCGCCAAAGCGGTTCAGGCGGGAACGACCCGCCCGGCCCCTGACTTTGTCGGGGGGCGAGCGCAGTCGGGCAGGTTCGGCCCTCCACCCCCAGCTCCTTGAGCAACCGCTGAACGAGCGGAAAGAGCTCTTCTTCGTTCGCTGTTGCTCTCCACAGCGTGCGTTGTTTCTGGTAGGTGGAGAAATCGGAAGACCGAACTCTGACGGTGACTGTGCGGGCATGCCAGCCTTCATCTCGCAGCGTTTTGCAGCAGCGCTCGGTCAACGAGTAGAGCGTTGCGAGGAGGACGGCCCGGTCACCGGTATCACGCGCAAGCGTCGTGTCACGAGAAATGGACTTTTCCACGTGATCGAGGACGACTGGACTGGGATCGTTGCCATTTACCATCTCGTGGAGATGGAGGCCGACTGTGCCGAAGCGCTGGTGGAGGTGTTCGACGGGCCACGCTGCCAGCTGGCCGAGGGTCTGGATGTCTTCCTGGTGAAGTTTCGCTGCTGTTTTTGTTCCGATGCCGGGAAGTCTCTCGATCGGCAGCGGAGCGAGGAATGCCTTTTCTGTCCCCGGTTCCACCACCACGAGACCGTCGGGTTTTCCGAGGTCGGCGGCGACCTTCGCGCACACTTTGTTCGAGGCAACGCCGATGGAGACTGTCAGTGCCAGTGTTTGTAGGATTTGGTGTTTGATTGCATGGGCCATTGCACAAGTATCGCCGTTCCAGAAATGCAGACAGCCGGTGACGTCCAGGAACGCTTCGTCCAGGCTCACCTGTTCAGCGTCAGGGGTGAAGCTCTCGAGGATGTTCATCACACGCTCCGAGTATTCGCTGTACCGCTCGTAGCTGCCGCGCAGGAACACAGCGTCGTCGGGGAGAAGTCTCGCCGCGGTGCGCAGCGGTATCGCGGTCCTGACACCATACCGTCGTGCCTCATAGTTCGGGCACGCCACCACGCGCCGCTCGTTGCGTAGTCCGCCGACGCATACCGGTTTCCCTTTGAGGTGTGGGTTCAGGACGGTCTCCACCGCTGCGAAAAAACAATCGATGTCGACGAGGAATATGGTGCGCATGGTTATTTCTCCTCCGCATTGTCACCCTGAGTCCCGCTTGAGCGGGACGAAGGGTCTGACGTTGTGAAGGCAGATCCTTCGCTCTCCCGCTTCGGCCCGCGAAACGGGGCTTCGCGGGATTGCTCAGGATGACATGCCCAGTGGGTCCTCCACCCCAGCGAACAGCGGATGTAGCACGTTGACCGGCAGGCCGATCTGCTTTAATTCGGGAAATGCAGTGATCAGATTTTTTGGGATCAGGACGCGCTGTTTGTTCCGGAGGAGGTGACGGAGCCGGAATCCGTTGAACAGCGACTTCGCTTCCGGGTCGTTGTGAAAGACGACGAACGTCGTGTGAGCGTTTGCTTTCACCTGCTGCAGGAGGCGCAGCAGATGCTCCAGCTCCCGATCGCTGTAGAGGTAATCGTAGCGGTCACCCCGTTGCTGGTTGTACCAGGTTTCGGTGTTGCGTCCCATCATCCGGAAATACGCATAGCCATCCCACGCGACTGCCGTGAGCGGCATGTGCTGTTTGATCGGCGGCAAGTCCACGTTCACTAGATGGAGTTTATTCTCCTGGAAGAAGTTGTACATTAATGGGCTGTTCCAGGAATTGTGTCGGACTTCTACGAACAGCCGGTGTGGCTGGAGCACCTTGCTGAGCTGCATCAGATACAGACGGCGTTCTCTGATGTTCGTGAAGGAATAGGGAAATTGCAGCAACAGCCCGCCGCACTTCTCCTCAGCTTCCATCGGTTCGAGGAGCCGGTGGACCGCCTTCACGTCCTGAACCGTTGCGTCAAACGTGTGCGTGAAACCGCGGTAGAGCTTGACCGTGAAGATGAAGCGTTTGTTCTCGGCCACGTCGGTGAGCCACCGCCGAGCATGACGGGGAGTGAACGCGTTGTTGTAGAACGTCGCATTGATCTCCACGCTGTCGAAGAACTGACTGTAGAACTGGAGCTTGCGGAAACCCTTGTTCTGCTGCGGGGGATAGAAAATCGCGTTCCAGTGGTCGATGTCCCAGGCCCCCATGCCGATGGAGGTGCTGTGTTGGTCTGCCAGTGTGATCATACGCTGCTCCTTTATTTTTCCCTGTTCGTACTTGACACGAGACGAAAAATTCTGTATCTTTGGCGTTGATAATATACGACATTTTTGTCGTATTGTCAAGAGAAAAATTGACAAATATGTCGTCCATCACAAGAAGGGAGGGTAGAAACCGGCGATGGCGAGATCAACAATCGCAGCACGCATCCGGGAAGCTCGCGAAAACAAGGGTTTAGACCAAGCCAGATTGGCATCGAAAATCGGTGTGGCCACGCGAACAATCCAGCGCTGGGAGAAAGGTGAGCAGGTGCCGGACGCGGTGAGCGTCGTGAAAATTGCAGACTGGACGGAAGCCAATCCGCACTGGCTGCTGACAGGCGAGGGAGAAATGTACGCCCAGACGGAGGTGCCTCAACGAGAGAAGCCATCCTCGGCCAGTGCACGCGGAGCGGGATTGATCGAGATACCGCTCCTCTCCGCCGTGCCGGGCGGTAAACCAACACTCATTTTCCATCCAGACCACGTCGAGAAACATATCGTCGTCGATGACCTGAAAGACCCGATGGCGTTTGCGCTCGTCGTCAAAGGGGACAGCATGTCACCGCGCATCGAACATGGCGACATCGTGGTCGTGAGTCCGAAGCACGAAGTGCATAACGGGGACATCTGCGTCATCCGCGTCGACGATGAGGACACCATCAAACGCATCCGATTTGAGAACGGGTATGTCCAGTTGATTCCCCTGAACACCTCGTTCGAGCCCATGGTGGTCAAGAAGAAAGAGGTCGTGTTCATCTGGAAGGTTGTCAGAGTGATCAAGAATCTCTGAGCATTAAGTCCAATATCGCTCTTGCCTTTTTCGCGAACGTACTCTTATATTGAGAGGAAAATAGGGACGTGCAACTTTCTCTCGTATGAATCTCTCCAGACTTGTTTTTCTTTTCCTCTCCTTCCCCGGTCCATTGCTTCTTTGTCAACCTCGCATTTGGTCGTCTGCCCCGTATGAGCAAGCGATCGACTCCACTTCCGTCACACTTGTATGGCGAACGCTGCTTCCCGCCGATAGCAGAGTGCGGTATGGATTGACCGACTCGCTCGAACTCGACGAAGTTTACGATTCGACGGTGACATCACAGCACGTCGTTCCGATTGTAGGGCTGATACCCTCTACGATCTATCGGGTTCAATTTTCTTCGACCGATTCAATCGGGACGAGTACCGGTCCGCTGTACACCGTCAGCACTGCATCGCCGTCCACCTCAACTGGAACAATTAATGTGTACTTTAACAAGAACGTCGAGACAAGTATCGCAACGGGCCAGTCCGCGTTAGCAAACCAGCGGCTTGACCTCCGGCTGATCGATCGTATCGACTCTGCTTCTTACTCCATCGACTGTGCGCTGTTCAGCCTCAGCGCGACGCCCGGAGACCGCATTGCAAATGCTCTCATCGCCGCCAGGGATCGAGGAGTAAAGGTCCGAGTTGTAATGGAGGCGAGCAACAGCGGGAGCGCCCCTGCGGGCAAGCTCCGCAACAACGAAATTACCATGGTGACAGACGATTTTGGTTCGAACAGCGGGGCTGGACTCCACCACAATAAGTTTTTCGTCTTCGACTACCGGGACATTCGGGATTCGACTGTTTCTTCTGCTGCCGACGACTGGGTCTGGACAGGATCGTGGAATCCGACTGGAGCCGGGACCTTCAGCGATTTCCAGGATGCGATCGAGATTCAGGACCAGGCGTTGGCTGGTGCCTTCACGCGAGAGTTCGAGGAAATGTGGGGGAGCGAGACGGATACGGCTGATGCTTCCCGGTCTAAGTTTGGCGTTCGAAAGACGGACAACACGCCGCACGTATTCGCTATCGCTGGACGAAGGGTCCGGTTGTTCTTCAGTCCGTCGGATGGAACCAGCACGCAGATCAACCTTACACTCGGGTCGGCGGATCACAGCATCGCCTTTGCACTGCTCCTGATCACCGACAACAGCCTGGCCGATGCTCTTGTCTCAAAGCGTCAACAAGAGTTAAAGGTTCGTGGGGTTATCGATGACGACGACCCAACCTTCGGCGGAGATTTCAACCTTCTCAAGCAGAATGGAGTCGATGTGCTGCTGGACCCCAATCCCGGCCTCCTTCACCACAAGTATGCGATCGTTGATGGGGAATTTGCAGACTCTACGCCCTGGGTCATCGTCGGGTCGCACAACTGGACTGCTTCGGCGGACAGTAAGAACGATGAGAACACGCTGCTTATTCAAGATGCTCAGATCGCCAATCTTTTCCTGCAAGAATTTGCCGCGCGCTACTATGAGGCCGGAGGTCAGGATTCGATCGTCGTCCCTCTTCGACCGCGCGGGGGTTCGATTCCGACAGCGTTCAAGCTCTATCAAAATTTTCCGAATCCGTTTAACCCGACGACGAAGATCTCCTTTGAGCTTCCGCGTCGATCATTTGTTTCGCTGACAGTTTTCAACGTCTTGGGGGAAGAGGTTGCGACGTTGGTGAGCGAGGAATTTGCCGCTGGGAGATACCTTACTCAATGGAATGCGAGCGGGATCGCCAGCGGTGTCTATTTCTACCGCCTTGTGGCGGAAGCCGTCCCTTCGGGACAACCGGGCGGATTTGTTCAATCCAAGAAGCTCATGCTGATGCGGTAGCTGCCGGCTTTGTCGAAGGCATCGACCAAGTCCCCACCCGCGAAGCGGTCCACGAAGTGGCGGCTTCGCTGCACTTCGTGAGAAGTGGCCCCGAAGGCCGAAGGCCACTTCGTGGGTACTTCGTCCTTCGGTCTTCGGGGCTTCCCCACAGCCTGCGGATCTCGAACCTGACTCGAGTTTCGGGTGCGGTCCAAACCAACCTGCGGAAGGTCTTGCTGCTGTTGATTTTCAAACCCTCATTTCTTATTTTGGCCGTAAATCCTTGTGTTTCTGAATCATTGGGAATGTTCTTCCGAAGGCGTGCATGCCGCGGCTCACGAAGGAAGAGATACGGCAAAGATTTGCAACCTCTAAAGACTTTAATGAAATATTCGATGCCTTCGAGGGTGCGCTCGAACAGCGGCTGGAGGATGTAGAGCTCTATCGGCTCCTCTTCTGGAACCACTCGCTCAGTCCGGATGAACTCTGCATGTTCGGGGAAAAACTCGCAAGCGACTTTCCGAACATCGCCTACGATATCTACATGTGGCTTGCGAGCGTCTTCGAAGTGACCTACTCCGCCTACGATAACTACGACCTCGCCGTCGAATACTATGGGAAAGCTGCCTCCGTCCGCCCGAACGAGCCCGATCCGTATCTCGATGCATGCGATTGCTACGAACCAGACCTTAACATACCGCCCATCGACGCCCTTATCGACTTTGTGAAATCCGGAATTCAGCATGTAGGAAATCCGAAGAACCTCTATCTGCGCCTTGCCCATCTCTACGGTGTGATCGGAGACGGCGAACAGAGCGATTACTACCGCAACAAGGCCGATGAAGTCCGACGAAAACCGGAAAACTCGTGAAAGCCCTCAAAGGCTACCTGCTGATCGCTGCGGCAGCATCGCTCTGGGGCGTGGCAGGGACGGCCGCCAAATATCTCTTGTCCGCTCTCGCTGCGGCTCTCAGCTTCGCATTCTTTAACATTTATGGAAGAACCTCATCTCTGCGCTATCCGACATGGACGGTGCTCCTCTACACGTTGCTGTTCGCATCGGCCTTCTGGGTTGTCATTAATCCTCCCAGGGAGATCGTGGAGGCACACTACGAACTGAAGGATTGGATGATTTTTCTGGTCTTTGCCGTGATTTCAATCCTGATTCCGTATACGTTGTACTTCCATGGGCTGAAGCATATTCTCTCTTCGCGCGCGATCATCACGAGCACCCTCGAGCCCATTGTTGCTGTGACGACTGCGTATTTCTTTCTCGGCGAACTCCTCGCGCCGATCCAGATTTTCGGTGCAGTGCTCGTGCTGTTGGCGATAGCGATGGTGCAGATCCGTCAGGAGAAGCCGCTTGTCCAAGTCTCAGGACAGTAAAATCGAGCATATGCGATGAAATCGGAGCGACGGCTTGTCAAACTCCGGTGCGTTCTCGAACACCGGCAGCCCGACCTTACGGTCGTCATCGAGAACATCCACGATCCGCACAACGTTAGCGCGATTCTCCGGTCGGCCGATGCGGTGGGAGTGTGCCAAGTCCAGCTGGTGTACACGAGGGAAAAATTCGCGCGGCTCGGGAGGAAATCGTCGGCGAGCGCGCAGAAATGGGTGGGACGTCGGAAATTCACCTGCATCGAGGAGTGCTACGCTGCGCTCAGGAACGAGGGGTACAATATTTACGCTACTCACATCGGCGACATGAGCGGCAGCGTCTACGAGCTTAACCTGACGGAGAAGGTGGCCCTCGTGTTTGGGAATGAGCATCGCGGCGTATCGGAGGCAGCGGTGAAACTTGCGGATGCTCCGTTCATGATCCCGATGCGGGGGATGATCCAGAGCCTCAATGTCTCCGTGGCCTGTGCAGTCAGCCTCTACGAAGCAATGCGGCAGCGCCTGGGAGCCGGGCAGTATCGGAAGCCAAAATATTCAGCACAGCGGCTCGATCAGCTGATGGATGAATGGAAGCGGAAATAGCTCTGCGGTAAGTTCATGCAAAATAACAAACGCTGGAGGTGGCATAAAACAATAGGAGGTAAACGATGGCAACTGATGCGCTCGCAATCGGATCCAAGGCTCCCACATTCTCGGGATTGCCGGGTGTTGACGGCAAGAAGCATTCTCTCCCCGACTTCGATCAAAAACCGGTGCTGGTGGTGGCCTTCACCTGTAACCACTGTCCATACGTGCAGGCGTACGAAGATCGCATGATCGCGTTACAGCGGGAGTATGGATCGAAGGGAGTGGAGCTGGTGTGCATCAATGCGAACGAGACCGTGAACTACCCGGAAGATAACTTCAATGAGATGGTGAAGCGGTCCAAGAAGAAGGGATTTAATTTCCATTATTTGCGCGATGAGGACCAGTCGGTTGCGACCTTGTACGGTGCGACACACACGCCCGAGTTTTTTGTGTTCGACAAAGAGCGCAATCTCCGGTACCACGGGAAGATGGACGATAACTATCAGAACCCGAAGGCGGTGAAGGTGAACTATCTCCGGAACGCGGTGGATGCAATCCTCGCAGGGAAGGAAGTGCCGGAGCCGGAGACGTATTCAATCGGGTGTACGATTAAGTGGAGATACTGACATCCGATGAGTAATGTGTCAAATTTGCCCGATTTGCTTGACTATCTTGGATCCTGCTTGACTTAGGGCGGTCCTAAGTGTTATATTGTTTGTGTCCTTTACTTAAAGTCTGGGATCTTCAAAGGTTTCGGCCGCTGAACCACTAATCAGCGGCCACTCTATTTCCATTCGGCATTTGCAAGTATTTTTTTCTTGGCACTCGCACTCGCCAGGAAAGCGGCAATGAATACAGCGGTGGTTGGATCAGTGGACCTCACCAATGCATCTTGAAATCAAGCTCTTAAACCGTTGTATTTCCGTTGCCCCATCTTAGGACACGTGAATCCCGTGCGGA
>JBHHZW010000067.1:0-8989 GCA_046758305.1 Bacteroidota bacterium
CGGGGAACTCGAACACCAACGCGGCAAGATTGCCTCCCAGAATACCCAACACGACACCCGCCACCCCACCGACCTCGCACAGGACAATGGCCTCGAGGACAAATTGCGTCAGGATGTCCTTCTTCTTGGCCCCGACTGCCTTTCGGATGCCGATCTCGCGCGTGCGTTCGGTGACAGACACGAGCATGATGTTCATGATGCCGACACCCGCCGCGAGGAGCGCGATGAAACTCACGACTCCAATGCCGACTTTTACATAGAACGTGAGCTCATTCCATTGCTCGATAAGAGAGTCGTTCGAGAAAATTGCAAAATCATCTTCTTCCCCGGGCGGGACACGTCGAGCGGCGCGTAGGACGCCACGCACCTGCTCGATTGCATCGTCATACGCTTCTCGCGTGATCGACTGCACCATGAGGTGAATGGACCGATTCTGCTTTCCGTAGGTGTTAAAGAACGTCGATATTGGGATCGCGACAAAGTTGTCCTGATTCCCTCCAAACATCCCACCCTGGGGCTCAAAGTAGCCGATGACCCTGTAACGATGCCCGTCAATCTTCACGCGTTCACCGATCGGTTCGGTAAAGGGATAGAGCTTGTCCACCACATTCGCTCCCAGGACTATGACATCACGCACGAAGTCAATGTCTTCCTGATTCAAACCGCGCCCTTCTTTCACGATCCAATTGTTGGTAGGAAGTCCTTCCGGCGTCTCTCCAGCTAGCATCACGCTGGGGTTTGTTTCCTCGCGCTCGGCCTTTACTACCCTCCCCATTTCCCACGCTTCGAGACCAACGTAGCGAGCCAACGTGGCCTGCTCCTGTACGCGTAGACCTTGCTCAAAGGTTATGTCCTTCCTATTCCGATATTTCGTCCGGTGTCGCCCTCCCCCTCCCATTGTTATGGGAAACTTTTGCACCTGGAACGTGTTGGTACCGAGCATGCTTAAGCCGGTCTCGATACTATTTTGGAGGACACCCATCGCGGTCATCACCGCGACGATCGAAAACACACCGATTACCACGCCGAGCAACGTCATTGAGGAGCGGAGCTTGTTCGCTCGGATGGCAGACAACGCCATCAGAAAGCTTTCCTTCGTCTCCAGGAATAGGACCTTTGGCATGATTTCTATTAAGCCTCGAAGATGAAGTTTGACCTCCACTTGTTCCCCTCCTTACCAAGAGGGGAATTTAGGGGAGGTTGAAGCATTGGTTCTCGGAATCTAAGCATATTCACTAAGAATTAACTAATCGCCGCACCACCCAGCCGCTCGGCGAGACGCCTTCGCGTTAGCTAGTTTTCTTTCTAACCCGAAGGCGTCCCGCCGAGGGTAATAGTTATGCTACTCATATCGCAATGCTTCAACTGGGTCCATTTTCGCGGCTCGATACGCCGGCAGAAAGCCCGAGATCACTCCAACAAGTATCGAAACGATCAGCGCAATCACAACCACTGCGAGCGGCATCGCCGTTGGAAGAACCTGATCGATGATCAAACTGAGAGGAAAAGCAATCGCCACGCCAATGATGCCTCCCAGTAGACAGATCGCGGCAGCTTCAATGAGAAATTGAGTGAGGATTGTCCGCTGGCGGGCTCCGATCGCCTTCCGGATTCCAATCTCTTTCGTCCGCTCCGTCACCGATACGAACATGATGTTCATGATGCCAATGCCACCAACGAAGAGCGCCAAGCCTGAGACAAACAACCCGATCCCCGCGATGATGAGCCGGATCGGCTTCAACGTGTTCGTGAAGAGCTCTTGCTGATTGATCGCAAAGTCATCCGGTTGACCCGGTTCCACACGGCGAATCTTGCGCATTTCTCCTCGAATCTCGTCCTTCGCGTCGTCGAGTTGTTCTACAGTCGGCACTTTGATGCCGATCATCACATCGCGTCGAGAGCCGAAAACCCGCTGGAACCGCTCGATCGGAATGATCACACGGTTGTCAAGACTGAACATCCCGAGGAAGCTTCCCTGCTTTTCCAGGACACCCACGACTCGGAAATTCCTTCCTTCGAGCTTGATCCTCTTTCCGACGGGGTATTCGTTCGGGAACAGTTTTTCCGCCACCTCGGACCCAAGAACTACGACGGGACGCGCACCATCAACCTCTTCGGCAGTCAGAAAACGTCCAACTCCTGGTGCCGCGCCACTAATTTGATAGTAATTGTGATCTGTCCCCAGAATGCCGACGTCGTCGACCATCCTTTCACGATTCTTCACTGTCCCGCCTGTCCACCGGGAGGGTGAAACGATCATAGAGGCAGGCAGCCCTCGTGCCAGCCTTTTCGACTGATCGAGTGTGATGTCCTTCCGGTTTCGTAGGGTCCACCACTCCTGCCCAGTAAACCAAGGAATTTTCTGCACGTAGATGACAGTCGCCCCAATCTTTGAAAAACTCTCTTCAAATTTTCGATCGAGGCCCTCGATCGCGGTTGCCATCAAGGTAACGGACACGATCCCGATGACGATTCCCAGGGTCGTGAGGACGGACCGCATCTTATTCGCTCGGATCGCCCGAAACGCGATCAGGAGTCCTTCCTTCAACTCAGAGAAAAAGTGCATGCGTTCTCCTACGATACGTTTGCGGCAGATGATTTTCTCTGGCCCACCCACTCGTCGCGCTCAATCAATCCATCCCGCATTCGAGTAATCCGATGGGCGTGTTCAGCGATATATTCCTCATGCGTCACAAGAATAATCGTGTTCCCTTTGAGATGCAACTCCTCCACCAGCCCCATGATCTCATCGCCCGTTTTTGTATCGAGGTTCCCCGTGGGCTCGTCGGCGAGAATGATCGAGGGGCTCGTGACAAGCGCTCGCCCTATGGCCACACGCTGACGCTGTCCACCGGACAATTCGTTCGGCTTATGATGGATGCGATCCCCTAACCCCACCTGCTCCAGTGCCGCCCTTGCCCGGCGCTTGCGTTCAGAGGTTGCAAGACCGGCATAGATCAACGGCAATTCAACGTTGTGAAGTGCATCAAACCGTGCCAGGAGGTTGAAGGTCTGAAAAACAAAGCCGATCTCCTTGTTGCGGATTCTCGCCAGCTGGTTGTCGTTCATCTCACTGACGCTCATCCCGTTGAACTCGTAGAGGCCTGAGGTCGGCGTGTCGAGACAGCCGATCAGGTTCATGAGTGTCGATTTGCCCGATCCCGACGGGCCCATGATCGCAACGTATTCATTCTCTCGGATGTCCAGAGTCACGCCACGAAGCGCGTGAACTTCCTCCGCTCCACCCATATCGTACGCTTTCGTGATGTTTTGAAGTCGAATGATGACGGGCTGCAAGTTGTTCGATCGATCCATAACCTTCCTCAGTTTAGGTTGCTTAGTAGGGCTTTTGATCGTTCTTCATACGAATTCCACCATCTGCCCCAGCAACCAACTTGTGCTCATGACAGTAGAAATCAGCGATATAGCTGCCGAGTAGAGATCAGTCTTCCATCTCGACGCACTCGACCTTGTTAACCGTCTGCTCACTTACCCTTCATTCCTCGCACCACGTTTGGAAGACGTTTTTCCTTTTTCAATCCGCACTTTCGAACCATCTTCGAGGTCACGGTTGATTGCTCGGTAGCTTCCGGATACGATTTTATCGCCCTCATTGATCCCGTCGAGGATCTCCACGTGATCATCGTCGCTGATCCCCCGCTTTACAGGCACCATCTTGGCGGCGCCATTCTGGACGACGAAGACAACTTCGAGAGGCTTGTTCTCTTTCTTATTTCTTATGTTCGGCCGTCCCTGCGCGATTGCTTCGCCCTGACCCGCTTCCTCTTTTTCTTCTTCATCCCCTCCTTTTTTCTCTTCCTTCGGAAGCCGCGTCGTAACGCTCTGGATCGGCACCGAGAGCACGTTCTCGCGAGTTTCGGTCTCAATGTCGACGGTCACGGACATTCCGGGAAGAAGTTCAAGGTCCTTATCGAGGATGCGAATCTTGACCAGAAAATTCGTTATTTCCTGTTGGGTGCCAAGCCCTTTGGTGGTCGCGGTCTTCGCGATTTCAGAGAGCACGCCCGTTAATTTCTTGTCCCGATAGGCATCCACCTCAATTCGAGCCGTGTCGCCGAGCGAGACAAGCACCACGTCGTTCTCGTCGACGTCAACGCGGGCTTCCATCTTCGACAGGTCCGCGACCGTCATGACCTCCGTGCCCTGGAATTGCTGGGTCCCGAGCACGCGTTCCCCCAGCTCGGATTTCAGCTGACTCACTGTTCCGTTCATCGGAGAATAGACCGTGGTCTTGTTCAAGTCTTCAATCGCTTGATTCAAAGCCGCTTGCGCTTGTTCATACTGCGCCTTGTTGACGTGATACAGTGTCCGTGCCGCTTCCAAATCCGCTTCGGAAATTAAGCCCTTGGCATAGAGATCTTCAGCACGCTTATACTCTGACCGGCTACGTTCCCTGTTCGCTTTCGCAGAATTCATCGCAGCTTCCATCTGATCGCGCCTCGCAATGTAGATGTCCGGCTTGATCTTCAATAACAACTCACCCTTCTTCACCTCCTGACCTTCCCGGACCGGCAGCGCGGTGATTTCGCCGCTCACCTCAGGACTGATCTTCACTTGCACTTCTGGCTGGATCTTACCCGACGCGGTAACCGTTTGTGTCAGCGTCCGCAGAGATGCCTTTTCCGTCTGCACCCGAATCACTTTCCCCTTTTTGGTTCCGAGAATAACCAATAGTACCAGCACGACAAGCACAGCGCCGATGCCGGAGAAAATGTAAATCTTCTTTCTTGATCTCTTGTTATTCGGCATGTTCACCGATCTCCTGTTTTAACACGAGGGTTTAGTGCGAGAGTGTTCCTCACGACGTTAACGTTCCGAGGAAGTATTCCATCTGACGCTTCGCAAGAATATAGTCATAAACTGCGTTCACCTTATTGCTGACTGCGGTTGTATACTGGGCGTTGGCCGTCAGAAGGTCCAGAAGAGTTCCTGCTCCAAGGTTATACCGTTCCTCCGCAATCCTTCGATCTTCCTCGGCAGATTGAACGCTTTTCTGAGAGACCTCAATTCGCTTTTGAGCCGCCTCCAGGTCCAACAACGATTTTCTCAGGTCAACCTGAATCTGCCGGTGTGCCTGGCTCAGCGTCTCTTCCGCATTCTTCCTGTCGACCTTTGCCTGCTGGACCGCATTGTCAATCTGCCATCCGTTGAAAATCGGCAACCTGAGGGAGATCCCCCAAGTTAGCGTGCGATTGTCTGCGAGCGCGCTGATCTCGTCGCTGTTCAGCGCATAAGAAGTGAAGCCCGAGACGGTCGGAAAGTGGCCAGCGCGCGCAGCGGTTACTCCCGATCGTGCCCGGTTGAGGTTCTCAATCGCGCTCTGGTAATCCGGTCTTAGTTCGAGAGCCTGGTCCAAGAGTGAACGGACATCTCGATATCGCTCGTTCACTGAAAGGAACTCGGCGGTGTCCACGTCAGAGGGAATGCTGGGATCTTCGAATTGATACTCGTCGAGGGCATTTAAGCCAAGGTAGTATACAAGGTCGGCAACCGCACGATCATAATTATTCTTCGCTTGGATCATCGAGATTTCGTCATTTCCGACCACAACCTGCTGACGATAAACATCCGCAAGCGCGACAGCTCCGATGCGATTCGACTCCTCTATTCGCTCTAACTGCCGCATGCTTCGTTTCAAGTTGTCCTGCGCCACTTTCAGGAGCTGCTCAGTCCGCAGAACATTCAGGTACAGCTGCGTAGTCGTGAACACGACCGTCTGCTTCGTCCGATCGAGGCTGAATTCTGAAGACAGTGCACCAGCTCGAGCCCGATTGAGACTGGCTGTGTTCCCGAAACCGTCAAAGATGGTGAAACTTGCCCCCGCCGAAGTGCGGAATGAATTCGTGGTCGATGACACACCCCGACTGACGAACCCAAGTCCTTCCTGAAAGAACCCCCTCTCCAAATCCACGTTATCCCGACGCCAAGAAGCCGAGGCGCTGACAGTTGGCAGCAGATTCCCGTACGCAGCGAGCACATTGCTCTGTTGAGCTTCGACGGTATGCTGAGCAAGAATAACCTGCGTGTTCTGACCGAGAGCAATCTCGATCGACCTCTTGAGTGTAAGGGCGACCGGAGTCTTCGTGCCGGTGACCGACTGAGCAACAAGAACGAAAGGAACTGATACAACAATAGCAAATAACGCCAGGGTCCGATTCATTGGAAGCCTCCAAGGAAAGACTGACGAACGGCGAAAACAATAGGACTGAGCTTCTTAAAATAACGTAGACTTAGGACAAAAGTTTCAAAATCCGGCCATTTTGATCAAGCTTGGGCCTCAATGACCTCGTCCTTGATCTTTTTGAGGTACTGCAGAGCCGCATCGTGCTCATTCGGGATCTTGCCGTCGAGGATCGCCTCCTCGATCATCTTCTTCAGTTTGCCGACCAGAGGTCCGGGTGATAGCCCACAGACCTGCATAATCTCCTCGCCGTGAACGGGAGGCTGCCAGTTCCGCAACCGATCTTTCTCCTCCACTTCTTTCATCTTTTTTGTGACAATGTTGTAATTGTTCGTGTACTGATGGACCAGCTTAGGATTCTTGGAGGTGATGTCAGCACGGCAGAGCATGATCAAATCATCGATGTCCTTCCCCGCGTTGAACAAAAGACGACGAACCGCAGAATCCGTGACGGACTCATCGACAAGAGCCATGGGGCGGAGATGGAGTCGGACCAATTTTTCTACGTACGGCAGGTGTTCCATCGGAAGCCGCAGACGGCGAAACAGTCCCTTCACCATGCGTGCTCCGAGTTCGTCGTGGCCGTGGAAGGTCCAGCCGACGCTCTCGCGGAATGCTTTCGTGCTCGGCTTCGCGATATCGTGAACCAGGGCCGCAAATCGCAACCAGAGGTTATTCGTCAAGCGGGCGATGTTGTCGACAACCTTCAGCGTGTGTAGGAGTACGTCCTTGTGATGATGGTCCTCCCGCTGCTCGACGCCAGCCATCGCGGCAATTTCGGGAAACACGAGCTGCAGCAGTTCTGTCTGAATCATCAACTTGAACCCGATAGATGGCTCCGGGCTTGCGAGCACCCTCAACAGTTCGTCGGTAATGCGTTCCTGGGACACGATCGTGATCCGCTCACGCATAGACTTGACCGCGCAGAGGGTTTTCCGCTCCACCGCAAAACCAAGTTCAGAAGCAAATCGCACCGCCCGCATCATGCGGAGTGGGTCGTCCTCGAAAGTCTTCTCCGGAGAAAGAGGAGTGCGGAGAACACACCGGTCAAGATCCTCCCGACCTCCGAACGGGTCAATGATCGTGCCGAACTTCTCTGCGTTGATCGAGACCGCCAGAGCGTTGATCGTGAAATCACGACGGGCTAGGTCGTCTCTCAACGATCCCTCTTTGACCGTTGGCTTCCGAGAAGTCCGATAGTAACTTTCCTTCCTCGCGCCGACAAATTCTAGCTTGTGCTCGTTCCAGTGAATCTTTGCCGTCCGAAATTTCTCGAAGGTAACTACCTTCTTCACGCGGAGCTCTCTGGCGACACGCTTCGCAAACGGAATGCTCTCGCCAAGAACGACGATGTCGATGTCCATCACCTCCTTGCCGAGCAACTTGTCCCTTACGTAGCCCCCGACTGCATAGGCCTCGACGTCGGCGGCGTCCGCGATCCTGCCGATACGGCGGAGGATCTCCTCTTGAATCTCGATATGTTTAACTTGTGTTTTCACGATACCGCCATCAGCTCACCCGTATGCTCTGATCCCTAATTTTTTCCATGATTACATCCGCAACCTGAAGCGCACGCAGTCCGTCACGCGCGGTGACGAGCGGCTCTCTATCATCGCGGATCGAACGGAGAAAGGACTCGAGTTCATACTTCAGGGCGTTAACTTCTTTCACCTCCGGCTGCTCATACACGATCTTGCGCTTGAACTTCCCCTCACCGATCTCGCCCAGCATGACCGTCGTGTTCGCTGTTTGGTCACTGGCGTCCACAAGTCGAAAGACTTCCGCAAGTCCATCCGAGAAATCGATGGAGATGTACGCGTCGCGCTGGAACAATCGCATCTTGCGCATCTTCCGCTGCGAGATCCGACTGGCGGTCACGTTGGCCACGCACCCATTTTCAAACTGGACCCTCGCATTCGCGATGTCCACACTGTCCGATACCACGGCCACTCCACTCGCGTCGATTTTCTCGACCGGCGACTGCACGAGACTCAAGATGATATCGATATCGTGAATCATCAAGTCGAGGACAACCGCGACATCCGTCCCCCGAGGGTTGAATTGGGACAACCGATGAGATTCGACAAACATCGGCTCCAGATGATACTTCTCCAGCGCTAGGAGCGCGGCGTTAAATCGCTCAATGTGACCAACCTGAACCTTGACCTTCCGTTCATCTGCAGCGCGAATGAGCTCTTCAGCCTCGCCGACAGTCGAAGTGATCGGCTTTTCGATGAATGCGTGGAGACCGCCTTCGATCGCACTCGACGCGATCGCATGATGCGTTACGGTCGGTGTCGCAACGCTCACTGCCTCGGCACTCGCGATCAACTCGCCAAGCTTCAGGAATGCCCGAACACGTAAATCTCCTGCGACAGATTCACACCGAACGGGATCGATGTCATAGACTCCCACGAGCTGGGCGGAATCGAGTTCATCGTACATCTTCGCATGAAGAGCGCCGAGATGACCGGCTCCGACAACACCAACCCTTACCCTGGAAGAACTTGACAAAGTGTTTTCCCTACAGTCTATTCGATCGATGAAGAGGACACACCCGGACTTGTACCTTTCCCGATTCCGATAATTCGATCAAATCCTCCGTACCGGGGGTCATCATAATAAACGAGAACGTAGTAGTCCCGTACAGTCCGCCAGTCGTTCCCTTCAAGGGTGAACCAGTCCTGCCCGATAACGGATTTGGCTCCGGGATCCCACCAACCGAGGATATAGTAGTAATCGTAGATGCCACGCCGCAGCCACTTGTATCCGACGTACGCTCGCCGG
>JBHHZW010000068.1:0-8980 GCA_046758305.1 Bacteroidota bacterium
AGACTAGAAGCGCGCTCAAACGCGGTGCGCAACTCGTTGTTTGTGCGTGTTTTCCGCACGGCTAGGACAAGACCGAAGGCAGCGGCAATGCCGATCGCGGGTGCGCCACGGATTCTCAGCTCCCGGATTGCATCGGCGATAACCCCGAGCTCATCCGTCTCGATGAAAACCTCCTCGAGTGGAAGTTTCGTCTGGTCTATGAAGCGGACTCCGCCCCACGGTTCACCCAGCGCACCGGGAACCCACTCTATCGCACGCATGCTCAAACGATCGAAAGTTCTTCATCGAAACGTGACAGCTCTCGAAATTCTCGATATCGATCCTGGATCTGGAGATAGGACAAATCCCGAAGCCCTTCAACGCCGAATTTTTCTACACAGAACGAAGCGAGTGTACTTCCATAGATAACTGCTCGCTTGAGGTTTGCCTCCGAAAGGTCATCGGTCTTTGCGATCCATCCGATGAATCCACCGGCAAACGCGTCGCCAGCGCCCGTCGGGTCGTGAATATCCTCCAGCGGATATGCGGGCGCGGCGAAGATACATTTCTGCGTCACGAGCAGAGCCCCGTGCTCACCTTTTTTGATGATCACGACCTGCGGACCCATCTCGATGATAATTTTCACGGCCCGAATGAGGTTCGGTTCCCGGGAGATTAATCGAGCCTCTGCATCGTTGATGATGAAAACGTTGACGGCCTTCAGCGTTTCCTTGAGCTCCTTGTTCTTTCGGTCGATCCAGAAATTCATCGTGTCCCCGACTACCAGCGCACGGTTTTCCACCTGTTCAATGACCCTTCGCTGGAGAACGGGATCGATATTTCCGAGGCAAACGTACCGACTCCTTCGATAGGACGTTGGTACGACCGGGTTGAATGCTTCAAAGACATTCAACTCTGTAAACAGCGTGTCACGGACGTTTAAGTCGTAGTGGTATTTCCCACCCCATCGGAACGTCTTCCCGGACTCCACCAACTGCAGACCCTCCAGGTCGATGGCCCGGCTCTCCAAGAACTCCATACTTTTTCGAGGAAAATCTCCGCCGACAACCCCAACGACGCGAATGGGGGCATACAGGTAGCTGGCGGCCGCCGCGATGTAGGTGGCAGAACCACCCAAGGCATCATCCGCACGACCGAAGGGTGTCTCGATAGTATCGAGCGCGACAGAGCCGACTACGAGAAGACTCACGGAATTTCTCCTTCATGAAAGGGAATTCGCGTTCCCCGAGGCAATATTTTTGGGCGACCGCTATGATAAGAAAACGTCGACTGAATTGCAAGGAGTATCCAGAAACTTCGAAACCGTAGCGCCTCAGTTTCTTCCGCTGTCAGTTGGAACTTTCAGTTCTACCAAGCGTGCTGCGTTTTCCCCCTGGGTGATGTACTGATGGACGATCTGGAGTCCGCCTCGCTGTCCGGGCCAGACAAGCATGGCCAGTGCCTCATCCACGGGAAACCAACCGAATTCCTCGTGTTCGCGGGAAAGCGTGGGATTACTCATTTCATCTACCTGTGCCGCAAACATCGGACTCACGTTCACCGCGTCGTGCTCTGGGTCGTAGAACGTGTTCGCAAACGGAACCACCCAGTACCGCAACGGTCTTAAACCTGTCTCCTCCTGGAGCTCACGGAAAGCCGCTTCGTATGCTTTTTCCCCATCCTCTATCGATCCACTGATGAGCTGCCAGATCCTAGGATAGATTTTCTCATCTTTCGATCGATGCAACAACAGGTAGAAAGGCTTATCCTGACAAAACTTGAACACACACACCTCGACGATGCGACATGCAACCTGAGACATCGGGCTCAATGGAATTCGTGGGAGATAGACTCTTGAAGTTGTGAGGTTCCCCTCCCGCTTCAGAGAATATGGCTGATGGCAAGGACCCCCAGAATCAACAGCACGAAGAATACGATAGAAAGAATCTCAAAGTACCGGTCGATGAACGTTTTGACCTTCGGTCCGAACAGATAAATTAACCCGCCGACAAGGAAGAAACGAGCGGACCGACCAATCGAAGATATGATCAGAAACGTGAAAAAAGGCATCTCTGTTGCACCGGCCGCGATCGTCGCTACTTTGTAGGGAATGGGCGTGAAGGCTGCCAGGGCTAGAAACCACACACCGATTTCGCCCTGGTAGGCGCTCCGAACTCGTTCCCAATATTCGCCGGCGCGATAGAAATCGATGATGTGCTGACCGATGCTTTCGTAAAGTCCGTAGCCAATCAAGTAGCCGAACATGCCTCCGAGTATTGAGCCCATGGAGCAAACCAGTGCATATCGAAGTGAACGTTCTGGCACGAGCACCGCGAGGGCAATGAGCAACGTATCAGGAGGAACCGGGAAAAAAGAGGATTCAGCAAATGCGATGGAGAACAGCGCCCATGTTGCACCGGGTCGGTTTGCGAAACTCTCTACCCAGGACTTGAGCTGGCGGAGCCACTTGAAAAGACGGTTCAAACGCCGGCAACTTCCTTTCTTCAATGTGAAGATGTATGCCATCCCAGATAAGCCGAAACAACCTACGTGTTGTCATCAAGAACGTATCGATTTACCAGCTACGATTCAAACTCGTCGAGTCGTCCTGGTACGCCTCCAAGGCTTTTTGCAGAACGGACTGCGTTCCGGATCGCTTCGGCTGTCGCTTCCACCGCTATTTGCGCAACCACATCCAACGACGCAGCTACCGGTCCTGACGCCAGACAAATCGTCGTATCGCCATCGTAGAGCGTATGCACCGGAACGATAGCCCGTGCCAAGCCATTGTGCATCCGCTGCGCCACACGATTGCAATCCAGTTTGCTCAGTCGAACGTTGGTTGCCGAAACGGCGAGCGTTGTGTTTGTGCCAAGAGGTGCTATGGCTTGTCGGAACCGACTGCGCCTATCCTTCGTCGCGACGAATTCGCCCGTCCGCAAGCGAGCGCCTGCGAGAATCGATCCGTCAGCATCAACAACATCTCCGACCGCATTCACGACTGCCAACGCACCCACCTTGATTTCCTCAAACGTTATACTCGTCGTACCGAGACCACCTTTCATCCTGTATTCAGAACCAGCCCACTTACCGACGGTCGCACCGGTGCCCGCACCGAAGCTTCCCTGCTCGTCGTTTGGAGATTTGGCAGCCTGGCACGCTGTGTATCCGGCAGATGCGTCAGGTCGAATTTTCTTGTCCCCAACGTTCAAGTCAAAAATCACCGCGGAGGGGACGATCGGCACTTTCGCCCAAGGTGTCTCATAGCCAATGTCATTTTCTTCGAGGTACCTCATAATGCCATCCGCCGCTGCGAGCCCGTACGCGCTGCCGCCGGCAAGAAGAATCGCGTGCACTTCCTGCATCGACTTCTCCGACCCGAGCAACATCAATTCCCTGCTGCCTGGCGAATTTCCCCGGACGTCGCACCCCGGCGTTGTTTGTGGAGGACAGAGGACTACGGTACAACCAGTGATGGCCGTAAGATTCGTCCAGTGACCGACACGGAATCCGGGGACGTCCGTCATTGTTCTGATCGTCATCTCAAGCCATGGACGCGATTTTGAGAATCGTTGGAGTGATATCTTGAATACTCGTAACGTTCCCCACGACAGTCTGCTTGCTTCTTCCCCACGACATTGTGGGGACAGGATCCAGAGTATGGACCGAAGTACTGAGATCCTCGATGTTGCCGTGGTCGCTCGTCAGGATAACTGTATCACGAGATAAATCAATGGAGGAGAGAAAACTCCTTAGGAACTGATCAATTTCACCAATCGTCTTCCTTGCTCTTTGCGCAGATCTTCGACCCAACGGAACGGGATATCCGCCGCCCTGACCGCCCACGTGGTAGCGGAAACGCGTTCTCCCAATTGCTCGAAGTGCACGGCCGAGTACGCATTCGCGAAGACGGCTGTCTTCTTCGCATGCTTCAGCTGCAAGAAGATGCTGTGCTCCAATAAGATCCTTCTCAGTCTCGGGGTCGGAAAGCCGGAGAGGTGCCGACCCAGGACCTGAGAAGCGTTTACGCCTGTGAGGAGAGTTGTCTGACCCGTCGCGCTCTGGGGTAGCCCTTCAAATCCTAACCGTGCATCCGTCGCAACGATCTCTCCATCGAAAGGGATCCGGTCCACGCCTCCATCGAGAAACTTCTTGAAGAATTCAGAGGAATACATTGCATAAGGGTTTGCCGGTTCCCGCCTACCGATCCCGACCCCATCGAGAAACATGAGACAGACGGACATATCACCAGATTTCCATCAACGCGAAAAAGCCCCCAGGCAGGTACGAGACCAACGCGAGGGGCGACGGTCTTTTCAGCGCGAGAAGATTACTTCATCAAGATAACTTCTGGCTCGGTGAATAGCACGTGGTCATGCAAGTAATGCATCAGGAGGAAGGACAACACGACAACGTAGTAGCACTGGTCAAACGACAAGCCCAGCGTCTCACGGAACATGAGGAGCACCGCGATCAACCCCATTGCAACCACCGTGAAGCCTACGTTGACGAGATAGTACTGCCAGGTTTTACCTTCTTGGGAGATCTTGTCGATGAACGAATTTGAAATATCCCGTTTCTCGTGTCGGATCCGGTTGATGTAATACGTCAAACCGAGGTACTGGAACGAGTGCCACGTGTTAAATCCCTGGAATGAAACATCGAGGTTTGGAAACGCCGGAATGAAGAAGGCGATGATGATCGTCAGATACATCAACAGAATCTTGGGGTAGTGCGCGTATCCTCCCTGGATCTCCTGGATCGTTTTAGCGGTAAAGAGGATGAAGGACGCTGCAAAAACACCTGTCGCAAGGTAGAAGATTGCGGGTTCTTTGAGAAACTCGGGAAAGAAAATGACGTTGCGGCCGATCGTGAATTCGCCATGGACAAGCTTATAGGCTGCAATCGGATAAAGGCTTGAGAAAACGACAGCGTAATCGATTATCCGTGCCGTAGGAGTCAAAGATCGGACCGATTTTTTGTTGTAGCATTCCATAATGAACACAATCTGGTGAAGGATATGGACCGATGCCCAGAAGAAAAAGAACGTCAGCAACAACTGAAAGTTCGTCACTCCAAAATAGACGACACCTACGGGGATCAGTAGGGAAAGTCCCATAACGAGTTTGTGTTTCCTCGTGAAGTCCCTATCGAAAGCTGTCCGGGTGTACGTTGCGTACATGTGAGGCCCACCGATAAAGAGCGCGATAAGGCCGTTCACAAGGTTCCGACTCGCATCGTCGTCCCATACAAACGATGACCCGATGGATTGGAGAAATTGGCTAATGTATGGACTGAATAGATTGGCGAGAAGATAGATGACGATTGGAAACGCCACCAGCACAACACTGAGGCTGATGAACGCGAGGTCCCATGTTCTGTCTCGGAGCCACAAGGACTCCCTCATCCCTACGACGTGCGAATTAGCTGCTATCGGGTACAATCTGGTCATGGACTAGCCTCCATACTTCACTGATGAGGGCGCTCCGAGGAATTTCATGAGCAAGTTGAGGGTTTCCCTGGTACACGTCCTCCCCGGAGCCGCGACGGAACAACCCAGCTCCAATCACACGTCCGCTCGATTCCAGTGGAATCATGGTAAAGAACAAGAAAATATTGCGCCTATGATAATTTTTTTCCTCCTCATTGTCAAGCGGAAATTGAGGATTAATAGCTTCGGAGCACTGAGAGAATCACTCCGCACGCAACGGAAACGTTCAGGGATTCAGCTCGACCGTACCCCTTGATTCGAACTCGCGCGTCGGCCATTGCCATCAGTGATGTACGGACTCCCCAAGCTTCGTTTCCGAGAACCACCACCGTTTTCTGAGGAACACGGACGTCGTAATGAAATGTTTCGCCGGTCAGGTCCGTAACAAGAATGGAAAACGAGCGCTTCCGTAGCTCCGGAAGTGTCGTATCGAGGTCTACATTCTCGATCACCGGCACGTGGAAAATAGCACCCATGGAGGAGCGAACAACTTTCGGGTTGTAGACTTCAACCGTACGGCGACCGAGGAGGAGGAGGTCCGCCGCAAACCAATCGCACGTTCGCAAGAGCGTCCCGAGGTTTCCGGGGTCAGAGATCGCATCGAGACCGACAACGATTTGATGCTCCTTTTTTTGTTCAAAGACTTTCTGCAGAGTCCACACTTTTTGATGAACGACTGCCAGAACACCTTGGGACGTCACTGTGTCCGAGATGGTTTTTATTTCTTTCGAGGAGACCTCCTCGAGGCGTAGCCGTTTCTTGGCAAGAGCCTCCAGAAATTTCTGGTGGTCAGTCGACTTTGAAAACTCCGCAGTGAAGAGGATCATATCAACAGGAAATTCGGACGAGACAGCCTCTTGAACAAGTCGGAACCCTTCGACAAGAAATAGCTTCTGATCCTGACGATACTTCTTTTCCTTCAGTGCTCGAACCTCTTTGAGTGCTGCTTTGGAGATCACGTGAAATGGTTTCTATAAAAAAACGAAGGAGAAATCCGGAGAATGGTCCGGGTACTCGAAACCCCTACTGTTTCCATTCACCCCATACTTCTCTTAATGCATCCGATATTTCGCCCAACGTCGCGTTTGCTTCAACGCAACGCAACATATGGGAAATCACATTCTCTTTTGATGCCGCTACTCTCCTCAGACTTCGAAGACAGCTGTTAACTGCACTCTCGTTTCTTTTTGTTCTCAGGTATCTCAGTCGATGGACCTGACGATCTCTCACCGACTCACCGACACGCAAGACCTGCTTGCTCTCGGTGTCCTCCGTAGTGAATTCGTTAACTCCGACGATAATCTTCGCCTTTTTCTCAATCGCACGATGATGCTCGTAGGCGCTTCGTGCTATCTCATCCTGATAGAAGTTGTTCTCAATGGCCTTGACTGCACCTCCGATCGCCTCGATCTTTTCCAAGTACTCCCAGACGCGTTTCTCGACTTCGTCCGTGAGGTACTCGACGTAGTACGATCCACCTAAGGGATCGACAGTGTCCGCTACGCCGCTTTCGTACGCAATCACCTGCTGTGTCCGAAGGGCCAACCGGGCAGATTCCTCAGTCGGCAATGCCAGCGCTTCATCACGCGCGTTCGTGTGGAGCGACTGACATCCCCCGAGTACCGCCGCTAGTGCCTGCATGGCCACGCGGACGACATTGTTGTCGATCTGCTGCGCCGTCAGCGTCGACCCGCCAGTCTGCGCGTGGAATCGAAGTTTCATGGATTCATCATCGCGAGCTCCGAATCGCTCTCTCATGATTTTCGCCCAAATCCTGCGCGCTGCGCGGAATTTTGCAATCTCCTCGAAAAAGTTGTTGTGCGCATTGAAGAAAAATGACAGTTTCGGAGCAAACCGGTCGATCTCCACGCCCACGTCGACCACGGATTGCACGTACGCTATGGCGTTGGCAAACGTGAAGGCGAGTTCCTGAACAGCGGTCGAGCCCGCTTCGCGAATGTGGTATCCGCTGATCGAGATTGGATTCCAACGCGGAAGGTTTTCGCTACACCAGCAGATCGTGTCGGTGACGAGTCGAAGTGAGTGCTCCGGTGGATAAATATGGGTACCCCGAGCCGCGAACTCCTTCAAGATATCGTTTTGAACGGTGCCGGAAATTTTTTTCAGGTCAGCACCCTGTTTTTTCGCCAGTGCGACGTACATGCATAACAAGATCGGGGCAGTCGCGTTGATTGTCATGGAGACCGTGATCTTCTCGAGGTCAACTCCGGCAAACAACGTCTCCATGTCTTGTAGCGAATCGATCGCAACACCCGCTATCCCGACCTCGCCCTCCGCAATAGGATGGCCGGAGTCGTAGCCCATCTGAGTCGGCAGGTCGAAGGCGACGGAAAGACCCGTCGTGCCGTGCTCGAGCAGGTACCGGTAGCGCTCGTTCGATTCCTCGGCTGTTCCGAATCCGGCATACTGCCGCATCGTCCAGAACTTCCCTCGGTACATCGTCGGGTAGACGCCGCGGGTAAAAGGATATTGGCCCGAGAACCCCCCTGCCTGCTCGTAATCACATTCACGAGGTAGGGAGAGTCGCTCGACTTCTATCCCCGAATCCAACACAAACCTCGGTTGGCGCTCAGGAAATTTCTCGAGTGCGGGCTGGACCTTGTTCCGCTCCCACAACAGTTTCTTCTGCTTCAGGTGCTCGAAAGTGCTCATGGTTTCCTTGCGATTGGTTTTCTTGGTGGTAAGGGAACGTGGAGACAAAATACTTTACGGGAGAAGCAATGTCAACTCTACGAGCAGCATCATTGATTGCACAGGTCGTTCTTGCGTGATGTCAAGAGGACCGAGGCGAGCGCTCTCAGCGCCAATCCACGATCGAAATTCTTCTGCCGTCGGATTCAAGAACCACGGCACCTTGTTCATCAGTCTGGTGAACCTCAATCTGAAGCGCACGCAAACGTGCCAGGACCTCTTCCGAAGGATGGCTGAACTTGTTGAACTTGCCGACGGAGATGATGCCAATCCGGGGTGTCACTTCCTGTAGGAACGAAAGCGAACTGCTCGTGCTGCTTCCGTGGTGACCGATTTTCAGGACATCGGAATCAAGGAACGATCCAAAGGTTTGCTGCAGCTCCCGTTCACCACTTTTCTCGACGTCTCCCGTGAACAAGAAACTCGTTTCGCCGTAGACCAATTTGAGAACGACTGAGACATCGTTCAGGTTCTTGACTTGAAGGCCACTCGCCGGATGGTCGATGTCGGTATGTGGATGAAGCACATATAACCTGATCCCCCCGAAGCCACCGAGTGTATCCCCTGCTTGAACTCTCCGCAAGGGGATATTCTCCGCCTCAACAAACGCCATGAACCGCTTGTAGACATCCGATCCGATCTTCTGACCAGCGTCGACCACTCGTCGGACGGAAAATTCCTCCAGAACAGACTCGAGCCCGCCTATATGATCACTATGTGGATGGGTGATCAGTACCACGTCGATTGAACTGGTCCCTCGCTTTCTAAGAAACGGGATAATCATTCTCTCCCCAGCGT